>NZ_NHRP01000010.1:47098-104793 GCF_002165385.1 Acinetobacter sp. WCHA39 | reverse complement strand
CAGTAAGTTTATTTCGCTACGGTTTGGACTATGTTCAAATGGCTATTCTACGTTTGATTGGTTTTGGAAAAAAAGAAGAATTTAAGAAAGTGCTCGCAATTTTAAGGAAGAAAAAGCCTGATAGGACAAGGGCCCTATGAAATTTGTCGTGTACAAAGTAAATTCATAATTTTCTTCAAATTTACATATTTCATGGGCCTAGAACAGAGAGCTTAAGCATGATTATATTTCCAGCAAGCAAATTTTTGTATCATGTGGTGTATCATGGTGTTTTTATAAGTATATTTATTATTTTAAATTAGTTACTTATGTTTATGTTCGATGGTGGGTCCCGCCACCATATTCAAAAAGCCCTAAACTCAAGTTTAGGGCTTTTTTTATGCATGAAGCAAAATGGGATGTGTTTTGATCAAAAAATCTGTTTATGAATAAAAAGAATATGCTTCTCAAATTAACTTAGTTATCTGAATAAAAGAAAAACAATATACTTGTATATATATTATTTTTAATGCAGATAAACTATGCAAAAGTCTCTCGGGGTTGTTTTACCAGTTCTCATTTTATCTACGCTATCTCAGCATAGTTTCGCAACTACAGGCTATTTTATGCATGGCTATGGGGTTAAAGCCCAAGGCGCTGCTGGAGCTTCTATTGCGGCATTTAATGATGCTCTGACCATTGCGAATAATCCTTCTGGATTGGCTTGGTTAGACAGTCGTGTCGATATTGGCGCGACTATATTTAACCCTAAGCGTTCTGGTGAAATTGAGGGGAATTTGGCAGGTGCCAACGGTCATTACAGTGGCAATGGTCGTGAATATTTTGTTCTACCTGAATTTGCGGTCAATAAGAAAGTAAATGATACGGTTGCTTTGGGTTTAGCGATTTATGGTAACGGCGGTATGAATACCTCCTACAAGAAAAATCCGTATGCAGCTTTTGGGAATACAGGTGAAGCAGGGGTGGATTTAGCGCAGATTTTTATTTCTCCATCTGTGGCTTGGCGTTATAGCGAAAACCAATCCATCGGTATTGCAACCAACATTCTTTATCAACGATTTGAAGCTAAAGGAATTTCAGGTTTTGCACCATTTTCTGTTGATGGGCAAAAACTGAGTAATAATGGTAAGGACTCTGCTACAGGCATAGGTGTTAAAGTCGGCTGGAGTGCCAAGCTAAATGATGTCGTAACTGTTGGTGCAAATTATTCTTCAAAAATTAAATCGGACAAATTTGATCAATATCGCGGTTTATTTGCTCAAGCAGGAGGTTTTGATGTACCGGAGAGCTACGGCGTAGGAGCCGCTTTTCAATTGACGCCTGCATTAACTGTATTAACCGATATAGCGCGTATTAATTATTCGGATGTAGATTCAGTTGGAAATCCTTTTAGTCTAGCTTCGGTGATGGCGGGTAATGGTTTTGGTTCAGAAAAAGGTCAGGGTTTTGGTTGGAAAGATATCAACGTTTACAAGATTGGTGCGGCATATCAAGTTAGTCCACAAGTGACGATAAGAGCTGGATATAGCCATAATGATCAGCCAATTCCTCAAGATCAAACCTTCTTGAATATTCTTGCACCTGGTGTAATTCAAGATCATCTCAGCGTGGGGGCGACGTGGAATATTGATCGTGCACAGGAGCTTAGTGTTGCATATACCTATGGTTTGAAAGAAACCGTAAAAGGAAGTCAATCTATTCCTTTGAACTTTGGCGGTGGTGAAGCTAACCTTGAAATGGATCAGCATATTTTAGGTGTTTCATATGGTCTGAAATTCTGATCAAAACGAAAAAGGCTGAATCAAATAGATTCAGCCTTTTTCAAGATGTGCAGCAAAAAATTAAGCAGTTTTTGCTAATTTTTCGTTTGCTAACATATGACCTGTTTCTTCGAAGTTCGCATGCCATGACAGTGCTTCACGAAGAATATGAGGTGTATGGCCACCGTGCTCGCAGGCACGATCAAAATAGTCATTTAAGGCAGCTTGATAAAGCGGGTGTACGCAGTTGTCAATAATCACACGTGCGCGCTCACGAGGTGCTAAGCCACGTAAATCTGCTAAACCAACTTCAGTTACCAGAATGTCAACATCATGCTCATTATGATCAACGTGGCTTACCATAGGTACGATTGATGAAATATCACCACCTTTTGCGATTGACTTGGTAACAAAGATTGCAAGGTGAGCATTACGCGCAAAATCACCTGAACCGCCGATACCATTCATCATTTTTGTACCGCAAACATGCGTAGAATTCACGTTGCCGTAAATATCGAACTCGAGTGCTGTATTAATCCCAATAATACCCAAACGACGTACGATTTCAGGGTGGTTAGAAATTTCTTGTGGGCGTAATACTAATTTATCTTTGTAGTGTTCAAGATTGCCAAATACGCGCTCACCACATTGTGCAGATAGCGTAATTGAGCTACCAGAAGCAAATTTCATTTTTCCAGCATCAATCAATTCAAAAGTACAGTCTTGTAATACTTCAGAATACATGACCAAATCTTCAAAGTTAGAATCTTTAAGACCAGTCAAAACTGCATTTGCAATTGAACCAATACCTGCCTGTAAAGGACCTAGATTTTTCGCTAAACGACCTGCAGCAACTTCTTTTTCAAAGAAAGCGATGAGGTGATTTGCAATCCCTTGAGTTTCATCGTCAGGCGCAGTCACAGTTGAAGGTGAGTCGGCTGTATTATTAAAAACGATACCTACGATTTTTGCTGGGTCAATTTGGATTGCAGTTGAACCAATACGATCATCGACTTGAGTTAATGGAAGTGGGGTACGTGTTGGACGATATGTTGGAATATAAATATCGTGTAAGCCCTCAAAGTTTTCGCTCAATGAGGTATTAATTTCAACGATCACTTTTTCAGCAAAAATTGCGAAACTTGCAGAGTTGCCTACAGAGGTTGTCGGTACGATATGACCATCTTCTGTAATCGCAACAGCTTCAATCACAGCAATATCTGGACGTTTAAGCTGTTGATTACGCATTTGCTCAACAGTTTCAGACAAATGTTGGTCGATAAACATTACTTCACCATTATTAATGGCGCGACGTAAAGTATTATCAACTTGGAATGGCATACGACGAGCAAGTACACCTGCTTCCGTCAATTGTTTGTCTAAGTCATTCCCTAGGCTTGCACCTGTAATTAATGTGATTTTTAACGGATTTTTTTTAGCTTGTTCGACCAATGCTTGTGGCACAGCTTTCGCTTCTCCAGCACGAGTAAAACCACTCATACCAACCGTCATATCATTTTCAATAAAGCGAGCAGCCTGTTCAGCGCTCATCACTTTGTCATGTAGGGTAGCAAGGCGAATACGACTTAAAGACATGATCCATTCTCAATATACTTCTTAGTTAGATATGGATTTTAGCGTTAAAACTTGAAAAGGGAATTGGACTACGGCTAAGGTCTAATATGTGAAATGCGTGATACTTTTTCAGAGATAAAAAGAGTTATTTTTCCAGTATGAATTGTTCTAAAAATGTTCAGTTATGCTCTGTTTAATTTTATCAATTGCATTCGTTTGAGATTCTTCAAGATTTTCATGGTTGAGTGGAAGTGAAATCACCACTTCTAAACCACCTTGCTCGCGATTGCGAATGCTAATTTGTCCCTGATGAATGTCAACAATACGTTTTACAATGGCTAAGCCGAGGCCACTTCCTTGAATCGTGCGTGCTGAATTACCACGAACAAAGGGTTGCATGAGTTCTTCAACTTGATCTGGTGGAATACCTTCACCATGATCAGCGACGCTAATCAGAATATGATCATCAACATGGCTTGCCGATAATTCAATTGGTTCTGCGCCATAACGTTTGGCGTTGTTGACTAAATTTGCAATCAAACGTTTTAAAGATAGGCTTCGGGCAGGAATAATAGGTAACTCTTGTGCTTCAAAACGAATATCTAAGGGCTTAAATTGTACAGCGACTTCTTGAAGCAATGTATTGATATTGGTTTGTGATAGTTCTTCGTCAGATCCATCTCGCATATACGAAATAAATTGATTCAGGATCGCATCCATATCATCCACATCATAAATTAGACCTTCGCGGAAAAACTCATCTGGGAGCATTTCTGCGGTCAGGCGGATACGCGTCAGTGGCGTGCGTAAGTCGTGTGAAATACCTGCCAACATGATTTGGCGATCACGTTCGGTTTGTTCCAGTGTATACACCATATGGTTAAAGGCTTGATTGACCTGACGGATTTCCAGTGGCCCGTGGTTGGTGTCCAGATAGGGGGCCTTGCCCGTTTTACTGTAGTTGTTGGCGGCATTCTGTAGGCGGCGCAAGGGACGGTTCATCTGCCGCACCAGAATCAGGATAATAATGGAGGACAGGATCGGCACACCAAATAGCCATGCTGCAATCAGTTCAACACTGTAGTTGGTGTAGGTCTTGAGGGGTTCCCTGACCCAGTTGCCATGCATCTCAGGCGTTTGAATCCAAATACGTGGTATCGGTTTGAATTTAAAATATACAGTAACGTTATCAGCGTTATCGACTCCTAGTTCTTTCGCAAGTTTGGTTTCGATTTGGTTGGTAAATAACTCGGCTAAGAATTTATCTTCAATTTTTGGAAATTCTTTGGGGTCAGTGATGTATTCAATACCAATACGGTTTTTAAGCCATGTGTCGATATCGACTTCGGTATCGCGGTGTAGGATGCGAATGTCAGGATTGTTGACCAGTTCCAGCTCAATGGCGAGATAACGCGCATGTTGTTGTAATTCTGGTAAATATAAAGTTCGCCAAAAGAACCACAAGGACATAAACAAGCTAAAAACGACCGTGAACAATACCAAGATCGTGGTACGCATGGCCGCAGAACGTGGTTTAATTTTATCTAAAAAACGTTCCCATTTTGTTCGCGGTCTTTCTGAATAGGTCGCGAAATCTGTAAATGCTTGTGGATCAATTGGTTCAAGTTTCAATGAAGAATTTCCTAAGATTACTCTGCACCATCTGGAACAAATACGTAACCTACACCCCAAACCGTTTGAATATAACGGGCACGCGCAGGATTATCTTCGATTAAACGACGTAAACGAGAGACTTGGACATCAATCGAGCGCTCCATAGCACCCCATTCACGACCACGTGCCAAATTCATCAATTTATCACGAGTTAAAGGTTCGCGAGGGTGCTGAACCAAAGCTTTTAATACTGCAAATTCACCTGTCGTTAACGTGACCACCTGACCTTCACGCGTTAAAGTGCGTGTAGAAAGGTCGAGCGACCAAGGACCAAAGCTCACCACTTCCACTTGTTGGCTTGGCGCACCTGGTACTTCACGGACTTGGCGACGTAAAACGGCACGAATTCGTGCTAATAGCTCATTTGGGTTGAATGGTTTTGGTAAATAATCATCTGCACCCGCTTCAAGGCCCGCAATACGGTCAGAATCGCTACCACGCGCTGTCAGCATAATAATGGGTGTATCGATATTAGATTGACGTAAACGACGGCAAATACTTAAACCATCTTCTACTGGGAGCATAAAATCGAGCACGATCAGCGAGAACAATTCACGTTGCAGTAAACGGTCCATTTGGGTTGCATCATGGGCAGTTTTTACCACAAAGCCTTTATCTTCTAAAAAGCGTTGTAATAGGGTACGCAGACGCACATCATCATCGACCACTAAGATGCGTTCGACCCGGTCTGTCTCATGGTGTACAGTTTCCGTCGATTCGGCAGGTACAACTAAACTCATGATGTGCTCCTTTATCGTTTATTGTCATCGTCTTTATGCAATGCGATTGTGAAATATCAATAGACCTTTGAGTATACGATTCATTGCACAGTTTTGGCTATGTTATAAAGCAACAAATATTGCCAATAAAATCAAGAGATAGATACCAAATGTATACAGGTAAAATTATGACAATCGATCTATTTTTCAATATTTAGGCGAAAAATTCTTAGTATTTTATAAGTATTTATCAATTAGCATAATCTACTCTAAAAATATTCAAAAAAACAATAGTGGATTTTATAGTCACGGACTTTATAATCAGTGCTTTTAGACTTAACCCTTGTGGAATCAATCACGATGACTGACTTAGTTCAGCAGTTGGCAAATGAACTTGCCGTACGTCCAAACCAAGTAGAAGCTGCTATTCGTTTAATTGATGAAGGCGCTAGCGTTCCTTTTATTGCACGTTACCGTAAAGAAGTCACGCAGGGCTTAGACGATACGCAATTACGCCAACTCGACACGCGTTTAACTTATCTACGTGATTTATACGAGCGTCGTGAAAAGGTGATTCAATCTTTACAAGAACAAGATAAATTAAGTGATGATTTATTGGCGCGTGTGAATGCAGCAGAAACTAAAAATGCATTAGAAGAAATTTATGCACCGTACCGTCCAAAACGTACCAGTAAATCATTTAAGGCAAAAGAAGCTGGTTTAGGTCCAATAGTTGAAAAAATTATTGCCGATCAAGTTGATCCAACTGAGGCATTGGCAGGTTTTAGTCATGAAGATTATCCAGATGTCGAAAGCCAACTTGATGCAATTCAGCACATCTTGATTGATGACTGGGCACAAAATATTGGATTAACTACTGAATTAAAACAAATTTTCTCTAAAACAGCAGTTCTTAAGAGCGCAGTTGCTTCTGAAGAGAAAAAAGAAGTCGGTAAAAAATTCCGTGATTATTTTGAGTTTTCTGAAAACCTAAATAAATTACCTTCGCATCGTTTATTGGCGATGTTACGTGGTCGTCAAGAAAATGTATTGGGTTTAAAAGTAGACGGCGAAGATGATACGCCGTTAGCTCGTATTGAAACTGAATATAATCTTGATCAAATTCAGCCTCAAAGCCGTCAAGATTATTTAAAACAAACTGCAAAATTATTTTGGCTTGGTAAGATTCGTCCGCAAATCGAACATTCGTTATTGACTGATAAGCGCTTAGCTGCTGAAGCTGAAGCAATGGATGTGTTTGCTGAAAATTTACGTCATTTACTCCTTTCTGCACCTGCAGGTGGTCGTACCACTTTAGGTGTTGATCCTGGTATCCGTACAGGTGTAAAGCTTGCGGTTGTGAGTGATGCAGGCGATGTTCTAGCACATAGTACGATTTACCCGTTTGCACCGAAAGAAGATAAACAAGGTTCAATTGCTGAGTTAGCTCGTTTATGCCGAGAGTTCCACGTGGAACTTATTGCGATTGGTAATGGTACAGCAAGTCGTGAAACTGAAGCCGTTGTTGCTGAGATGATGGCTGCAAATACTGATTTAAAACTCACACGTATCACAGTCAGTGAAGCAGGTGCATCGGTTTATTCGGCAAGTGAACTTGCTTCTCAAGAATTACCAGAGCTTGATGTTTCAATTCGTGGCGCGGTTTCAATTGCGCGCCGTTTACAAGATCCATTGGCTGAACTTGTGAAGATTGATCCAAAATCCATTGGTGTGGGTCAATATCAGCATGATGTGAATCAAACTGGTCTGGCAAAAACACTGGATGCTGTGGTTGAAGACTGTGTGAATGCAGTTGGCGTAGATGTAAATACCGCATCTCCAGCGATCTTGGCATATATTGCAGGTTTAAATAAATCGATTGCACAGCAAATCGTTGAATATCGTAAAGAACATGGTCGTTTCGATAACCGTCAAGCCTTGAAAAAAGTGCCACGTTTAGGTGAGCGTACTTTTGAGCAATCAGCAGGCTTCTTACGTGTTCAAAATGGTTCTGAGCCATTGGATGCATCAGCGGTTCATCCAGAAAGTTATGACGTGGTTGAAAAGATTGTTGCAGCAAAAGCCACAACAGTAAAAGACATTATTGGTAATACTGAAATTATTCGCCAAGTAAAAGCAGAAGAGTTTGTTGATGACAAGTTTGGTTTGCCAACGATTCAAGATATTTTAGCTGAACTTGAAAAGCCTGCTCGTGATCCGCGTCCAGAGTTTCGTACTGCCAAGTTCCGTGAAGATATTACTGAAGTTGCTCAACTCACTGAAGGCATGCAGCTTGAAGGTGTAGTGACCAATGTGACCAACTTTGGCGCGTTCGTGGATGTGGGTGTACATCAAGATGGTTTAGTGCATATCTCTGAACTTGCAAATGAATTTGTTTCTGATCCACATAAAGTGGTGAAACCAGGTCAAATTGTGCAAGTTCGTGTGATGCAAGTTGATGTTGAACGTAATCGTGTGAACTTGAGTATGCGTGCTGAAGGTTCTGCGCCTGCTAAAGCACCACGTCAGCAGCAGCGTCCACAGCAAGAGCGTACTGAACGTTCAGAACGTAAGCCTCAAGGTCAACGTCCGCCACGTAAAGAAGGTGACTTTAAGCGTCCACAAAATAACAAGCCAAAAACTGAAAAACCACAAGAGCAAAAAATCGGTGGTTTAGGTGCTTTGTTATTACAAGCAGGGATTAAAGGTTCTAAATAACCTAATTTAATCTACTTACAAAACCTTCCTTCGGGGAGGTTTTTTACATTCAAAATAGATGATTTTTCCGCTTTTTATGTTGAACTTTATTATAATTCCTCAGTTCCCAACGCAAACTTGTTGTTCTTATGTCCCCAGATTCTACTGAAAATCTTTCTTCCCTCCAGCATGCTTTTTTACAAGGAGTGATCAAAATACTGCCGCTATGTTTCGCGGTATTGCCGTGGGGCTTGCTGGCAGGCTCAATGGCGATTCAGGCTGGCCTGACCACTGGGCAAGCCATAGGAATGTCTGCATTGGTTTTTGCTGGTGCAGCGCAGTTGATGACACTGGGTTTGGTTATGGCGGGTACACCTGCACTCACCATTATCATTTCAGTATTTTTGATTACCACACAGCATTATTTGTATGCTCTATATTTTCGTGAAGAAATTGCCAGACTGCCATTAAAACAGCGTTTGTTATTTGGTTTTTTGCTGACTGATGAATTGTTTGCTGTTGGTATTCATAAGCGTGAATATTATATTTATTTTTTGCTTGGGGCTGGCAGTTTTTTCTATTTGGCTTGGGTATTGTTTAGTATTGGCGGTATTGTGTTGGCTTCCTCTCTGCCAAATTTAGATCAATATCATCTCGATTTTTCCATTGTTGCAACCTTTGTTGCCATTGTGATTCCCTTTATTAAAAACCTGAATACGTTGGTGGGTGTCTTGGTTTCGGTGCTTTTAACCGTTGTTTTTCTAAGCTTAGGTTTTAAAAGTGCAGCGATCATGGCAGGAGTAATTGGTATGTTGACCGCAACCTGCCTACAGAATATTCTGGAGCGTACAGCATGAGTTGGTTTCTCCTGATTATTCTGGCAATTGTGGTGTTTACGAATCGCTATATCTTGCTTGAACCTAATCTTCCTTTGCGTTTACCCAAATGGTTTCAGCAGTCTTTGCAATATTCTGCACCGTGTTTACTGACGGCAATTGCGACTCCGATTGTGTTTATGGATGAGCAGGGGGCATTTCGTTCGACTTTACTGAATCCGTATTTTCTCGCCACGATTTTAACGATTGTAATTGCTTATAAAGTGCGACATACCTTGTTGACGATTATTCTGAGTTTGGCGTGTTTTTATGGATTGGTGTTCTGGTTGAATTAGTTAAATTAAAAGATTGGGAGCATATAGATTATGCTCTAAAATGAGAGCAATTCCTGCAACACCAAAACATTATCTGCCTTTGGTGAGCGTAGATGATCTATGCAAAGTGATGGTGCGAGCTGCAACAGATTCAGGTTTAGTGGGCCAGTCCTTATTAGTTGCCCCAGAGCAGAACATTCTTTTGTCTGAATTGACGAAAATGATTGCTCAACAATTCAATGTCTCTGCACCGAAACAACATGTGCCGCTGACTATTTTACGATTAATTTCGAATTGGACATGGTTGGCAAATCAATTAGAAATGTCGGCTGAGATGTTAAGTTTTTTGAGGACTGAACAACTGGACTTAGAACCGCTTAAACAATTTAGACAGTGTTGGGATATACAGACAGGGGATTTAGCTGGTGCCATTACAAAAACAACAGATTGGATGAAACAAACAACATCCACACAAATTATTTAAATCATAAAAAAACAGCGTATCTAGAGATACGCTGTTTTTAAAATCGGAATCACAAGATTACCAGTGTTCACCTGGGAACAAACGCGCATAGGCACGTTGTACAAGATTTAATTTCTCTTGCTCACCGATAGATGCCGTAGAGCTTGGGAATAAGTTAAAGCCGATCGACATCAAAATATTATTTACATCTGGTGCAATCGCATAAGTAATTGATGCGAGACGACCTAAGTTGGTTGCGATCTTTTTCGGACGTTTCACAATCGCATAAGCAATCAAGTCTGCTGCTTGTTCAGGAGAAAGCGTCGGTACATATTTATAGATTTTAGTTGGTGCAATCATTGGGGTACGCACTAACGGCATGTAAATCGAAGTGATTGCAATTTTGTGTGAGTGAACTTCAGCAGATAAACAACGGCTAAATGCATCCAGTGCCGCTTTAGACGCTACATAAGCAGAGAAGCGGGTTGCATTTGCAAGTACACCAATCGAACTGATGTTGATGATCTGGCCATCCTTGCGCTGCATCATGTGTGGCAACAAGTTAAGAACCAAACGTACTGCACCAAAGTAGTTAAGTTGCATGGTACGTTCAAAATCATGGAAGCGATCAACAGATTCATGTACAGCACGGCGAATTGAACGTCCTGCATTGTTGATCAAAATATCAATGTGATCCACGCTCGCCAAAATTTCTTTTGACACGGCATCAATTGATTCCATATCGTTTAGATCGCATGGAAAGACTGATGCCTTGCCACCCTCTGCCTCAATCTCCGCTTTGACTTCATCCAGCTTTTCTTTAGTACGTGCAAGCAACAATACATGAGCGCCAGCTTGAGCAAGATATTTTGAAACTGTTAAACCAATACCACTTGATGCACCAGTGACAATGATTGTTTTCCCGTCGACTTTTTGTTGAAAAAGTTTTTTGAGTTTTGCGTTCATGTAAGTTACCTACATTAATCAAGCTGTTGTTTGCAATGCTTTTTTATTGCGATTAAACATTGCACTTTATTTTGTATTAATATTAACCGATATTTTTTGTTTGTCTAGTGTAAATGTTTGAAATTTAATACTTTTTTAGAGTAAAAACTCTAAAAAAATAAACCTATAGTTGAAAATGATATTATATTTTTCGAATTTTGCATAGAAAAAAAGCCCTATGTTAAGGGCTCATTGATTTCATTGAATTTAAACCTGAGCAAGCGCCTGTTCAAGGTCAGCAATCAGGTCATCAATATGCTCAATGCCAATAGACAAGCGCACAAGGTCTTCACTGACCCCTGCCGATTTAAGTTCTTCAGAATTAAGTTGGCGATGGGTTGTGGTAGCAGGGTGACATGCCAAGCTTTTGGCATCACCAATATTGACCAAACGTGTAAACAGTTGTAATGCATCGATAAAACGAGTACCGCCTTCTAAGCCATCTTGTACGCCAAAAGAAAGAATCGCTGAAGGTTTACCTTTCACATACTTTTGTGCCAAATGATGCTGTGGATGGTCATTTAAACCTGCATAATTGACCCATTTTACTTTTGGATGTTGTTTCAAATAATTTGCAACTTTCAGAGCATTCTCCGTATGGCGCTCCATACGAAGGCTTAAAGTTTCTAAGCCTTGTAAGATCAAAAACACACTCAGCGGACTAATCGCAGCCCCTGTATTGCGTAGCGGAACAACGCGTGCACGTGCGATATAAGCAGCTTCACCTAGAACTTCAACATAATTCACGCCGTGATAGCTTGGATCTGGTGTATTCAACGCTTTAAAACGTTCAGGATATTTGCCCCAAGGGAATTTGCCACTATCAATAATGACACCACCAATACTGTTGCCATGTCCGCCAATGTATTTCGTCAGAGAATGAACCACAATATCTGCACCAAATTCAAATGGTTTCAATAAAGCAGGAGTTGCAACAGTATTATCTACAATAACAGGGACACCATATTCATGCGCAATTTTAGAGATTGCTTCTAGGTCGATGATATTCCCAAGAGGGTTTCCGATCGACTCAACAAAGACCAGTTTGGTCTTATCATCAATAATAGAACGTAAAGCTTCGGGATTCTGATAATCAAAGAAACGAACTTCAATCCCTTGTTTCGGCAATGTATGCGCAAATAGGTTATAAGTACCACCGTATAAAGTGGATACAGATGCAATATTGTCACCGGCTTCAGCAATCGTTTGAATCGAATAGGTGATCGCTGCCATACCTGAGGCTAGAGCCAATGCACCAATACCACCTTCAAGCGCTGCGAGGCGTTGTTCGAGTACGGCGGTGGTTGGATTCATAATACGGGTGTAAATATTGCCCTGAACTTTTAAATCGAATAAGTCAGCACCATGTTGTGTATTATCAAATGCATAAGACGTGGTTTGATAAATAGGTACAGCGACAGCCTTTGTAGTGGCTTCTGGTGAATATCCCGCATGAATGGCTAAAGTTTCATCTTTATAGGTCATGATTACATCATCTACGTGAGTTAAATACTGATCGAGTGTAGCCGAAAAGCTATCCAAAATGGTGCATAATTTATGCGATTTATTGCGTTTTTATTCATATAAACAAAATAATAAGCGATTGAAAGCCATGATTCTGTTTTGAAGACAAAATTGTGTAATGTCTTGAAAAAGAAAATCCTTTGATTGGATGAAACAAAGATGATCTTAACTTCATGTTAATCCCGTTTTCAGCGTATAATACGTGCGATTATTTTTCGCTTTTTGCGATTTATTGGTTTTTCAATTGAGGAGTCCTGCGTGGCCCAATATATTTATACGATGAACCGAGTGTCGAAGATGGTTCCGCCGAAGCGCGAAATCTTAAAAGACATCTCTTTATCATTTTTCCCAGGTGCAAAAATTGGTGTGCTTGGTTTAAACGGTGCAGGTAAGTCTACCTTGCTCCGTATTATGGCGGGCGTAGATAAAGATTTCTCTGGTGAAGCTCGTGCACAACCTGGAATCAAAATCGGTTACTTAGAACAAGAACCACCACTTGATCCTACTAAAGATGTTCGCGGAAACGTTGAAGATGGTGTACGTGAAGCACTTGATGCTTTAGCGCGTCTTGATCAGGTTTTTGCAGAATATGCTGAGCCTGATGCAGATTTCGATGCGCTTGCAAAAGAGCAAGAAAAATTAGAATCGATCATCCATGCTTGGGATGCACATAACCTGAATAATCAGCTTGAAATTGCTGCGGATGCATTGAATCTTCCAGCTTGGGATGCAGATGTATCATTGCTTTCAGGTGGTGAGCGCCGTCGTGTTGCATTATGTCGTTTGTTGCTGTCTAAGCCAGACATGTTACTTCTTGATGAACCGACGAACCATTTAGATGCTGAATCAGTATCTTGGTTAGAGCGTTTCTTGAAAGATTTCCCTGGTACGATCGTTGCGATTACGCATGACCGTTATTTCTTGGATAACGTGGCTGAGTGGATTCTTGAACTTGACCGTGGCATGGGGATTCCTTATCAAGGTAACTACTCTTCTTGGTTGGAACAAAAGAATGCCCGCCTAGAGCAAGAACAGAAGCAAGAAGAATCTTTTGCTAAAGCATTGAAAAAAGAACTTGAATGGGTTCGTTCAAATGCCAAAGGTCAGCAAAAGAAAAACAAGGCGCGTATGGAGCGTTTTGAAGAGTTGAACTCCAAAGAATTCCAGCAGCGTAATGAAACCTCTGAAATTTATATTCCACCTGGTCCACGTTTGGGCAACAAGGTTGTGGAAGTAGAAGGCATCAGCAAGTCATTCGATGGCCGTCTATTGTACGAAAACTTAACGTTTACTGTACCTCCTACAGCGATTGTGGGTATCGTTGGTCCAAACGGTGCGGGTAAAACCACGCTATTCCGTATGATGACTGGCGAACAGCAACCTGATACAGGTACGGTGACTTTGGGTGAGTCAGTTAAAGTGGCTTATGTGGGCCAGATCCGTGACACCTTGGATAACAACAAAACCGTTTGGGAAGAAGTTTCTGGTGGTTTAGATATCTTAAAAATTGGTGATTACGAAATTGCATCACGTGCATATATCGGTCGCTTTAACTTTAAAGGTCAAGATCAGCAAAAACGTGTTGGTGAGTTGTCGGGTGGTGAGCGGAACCGTTTACAACTGGCGAAAATCTTACAGATGGGCGCCAACGTGATCTTACTAGATGAACCATCGAACGACTTGGATATTGAAACCTTACGTGCGCTTGAGGATGCGATTTTAGTATTCCCTGGTACGGTAATGGTAGTATCGCATGACCGTTGGTTCCTTGACCGTATCGCAACGCATATCTTGTCATTTGAGAATGAACAGCCAGAATTCTACACAGGTAACTATGCAGAATACGAAGCATACCGTCAGTCTCGTTTAGGGGATGCAGCAGCAACTAAACGTACAAAGTATAAAAAGATTACAGGTTAATTTCCTGTCTAAAAAAACCAGCTTTCGAGCTGGTTTTTTTATTTTCAGAAATTATAAATACAAATCAAGGATTGTGCGATAAAGCTAAATTTCAGGACGATCTTGTTTTAGTTCGTTTAATGTAATTTTATTACATGTACTTTATTTGCTATAGTGACGCAAATTTTGAACAGTTGGTGTAACGTGCAACGTTCTGCTGTATTTATGACACTCTTGCTGAGTTTGTTCATGTTCCAAAGTTTTTGGAATGTGGCGGCGGCTTTTTGTGCGCATGAACAGCCGACTGAATATCGTACGTTGAATCATTTTGGGCATCATATCCCTGAAAATTTAGATGTTTCTGAAAAACATGCAGTAGTTGCAGATCAAGATGCTTCTGATTTACCCATGCCGTTAAGCTTGCAAGATCATCATGACCATCTGCCATCTTGTTTTCATGTGGTGGTGGCTGAAGTTCAGCAACGTGTAAATGAACCGATGTTGCACAGTCAGGACGTAGAACAAAAATATTACTGGTCCAACTTCTATCAGTCTCCACATCTTTCAGGGCTAAATCCGCCGCCTTTATCAACCCCGCTATAGGTGGGGTAGCCGAAAAATAGCCCACCGCATTCTTATTACTTTGCGGGGCTTTATATGTCTTCTAGTTTAAATCAGCGTATTCATGCAGTTGAGCAGCATACGCGAAAAAATCGTACTCAATTGTCATTGAAGTGGTCAGTGTTGGCACTTGCCTTAAGCACTGCTATTTTGAGTCCATCCATTGCCGCAGAATCTTTACTTGATGCAAATCAGCCTGCAACCAAGGCTGCACAACGTAATCTGAATTTTGAGCAAATCTTGCAGGATGTGAAACAATATCAGGCAGGCACAGGGGTGTGGCAAACGCAGCAAGGAATCGCTGAGGCCAATGTGAAACAAGCCGGGTTATGGTCGAATCCAAGTATTTCTATTCAGCAAACCGACTTTAGGTCAGGCAAAGACAAAGAGTTGGAATTTGGTGTTTCACAAAAATTAGACATTTTTGGTCAACGTCGTGCTGCGGTTAAGCTTGCCGATGTACAAGCATCTCAAGTGGGCCTTAATCAGGAACTCTACAATGCGCAACTTGAGTTAGCAGTTAAATATCTATGGTCGCAAGTCGTGGTGCTAGAGCTGGAACATGATGTGGTTCAGGCACAGTTAAAAACCAGTCAGGACACTTTGGATGCAACTCGCTTAAGACTCAAAGCGGGCAGCATTGCGCAGGTCGATTTAGATCGTACCTTGATGGCGCATATTGAAAATCAACGGTTGTTTCAACAAACCGAACTCTCTTTAGCCACTGCAAAGCGTCAATTGGCAAATCTGTGGGGCAGTACCGATAACCGCTTCTCTACTCAGGCAAGCAATGTCTGGCCACAACAAAATGATTTGCAAGATTATTTGCAGAACAATTTATTTGAGCGTGCTATTCAACTCGATATCGTGCGTCAAAAAGCCAATATCGATTATTTAAAAGTATCCAACCGACCAAATCCAACCGTCAATTTAGGCATGGTGCAAAGTAAAAGCGCAGAAACCAATTCGACCGATAACAAGTTCCGAGTGGGTATCGATATCCCGTTGAATATTTTTAATCGTCAACAGTATTCATTGCGAATTGCCAATGCCAAACAAGATTTACTGGTCAAACAGCAACAGTTTTACAAGCAGCAGAACTTGAATGCGATTCAGACCTTAACAGCAGAGTTGGCGGGATTGAAACAACAGTTCGATCTCGTCAATCAACGACAAATTCCATTGTCTGAAACGGTACAAGAGAAAATGTTGCTCGGTTTCAAAGTCGGTAAATATGCCATTACCGATGTGCAGCAAGCCACCATGCAATTGCAGGATCAACGTTTAAATAAAGTGCAGTTACTCAAGAGTGCATGGCAAAAGCAAATTGATGCAGAAAGTTTAGCACTAGGAATTGAGCTGAGTATGGTGAGTTCAAGTGATGCCTTAAATCAGATTAATCAAACCCTCTGGAAAGATACCAATAACCTTCCCGCTGTAGTAGGAGCAGAATAATGTCGACAAATAAATCTAAAAAGCAGTGGTTCTGGGTCATTCTGGTTATTGCCGTTGGCTTAGTCCTGAGCGCGTTATTATTTTTCACGGGCAAGAACAAAGCCAGCAGTGATGCAGCAGCTGATAGTCATGGCGAAGGTGAGGAAGGACATACAGAAGGTGAGGCTGGGCAGGCGGAAAGTGAGGAAGGTAGCTTAAATCTCAGCCCAAAACAGATGACTGAATATGGGGTTAAGCTGGCTCAGGTTGGTGTGGGTGAAGTCGGACAGCAATTTGCTTACCCAGCAAAACTGGTGACCAATACTGATCAGCAAGCGCATGTTTCAGCAACCTTTGCTGGGCGTGTGGAAAGTGTTAATGCGGTACTTGGCCAACAAGTCAAGAAAGGGCAAGTTTTAGCCACTCTATTTATCCCTGATCTGGTAGATCAGCAGGCTAATTTAAGTATTGCACAAGAAGCTTTAACCCTTGCACAGCAAGATTATCAACGTGAAAAACAACTTTGGGAACAAGGGGTTTCTGCACGTCAGGATTATCAACGTGCCTACAATGCCTATCGTCAGGCACAGATTCAGGTACAAGCTGCACGTAGCCGCTTATCTGCCTTGGGTGCATCTAGTGGTAGTCAGGGTCGCTATGTCTTGACTGCACCTTTAAGCGGTGTGGTGAGTCTGAAAGATATTGTGGTGGGAGAGCAAATTACCGCCGATAAGCAGTTATTTGTGATTGATCAGCTGGACCAACTCTGGATTGAGTTTATTTTACCAAGCGTCAATAACATCAATGTCCAACCAGATCAGCAGATCGAGTTTAAGTCGCTGCAAACCAATAATAGCTTTAAAGCACAAATCCAAACGTTAACGACTGAGGCAGATACGCAGACAGGTCGTTTACAGGTTCGTGCCAAAGTACTGACACCTGCCAAAGAATTACGACCTAATCTGATGGTGAATGTATTGTTAGATGGCACGGATAAAAAACCTGTGCTTCGTGTTGCCAAAGCAGCGATTCAGCAGATCGAGGGTAAAGCCACGGTTTTTGTCGCTAAGCAAGAGAAAGACCAAATGCATTTCACTCCAACACCTGTACAACTGGGTAATTACTCAAGTGATGGGCAGTGGGTGGAAATCCAATCGGGTCTGACTGAAAAGCAACAATATGTCAGTCAAGGCAGTTTCCTTTTGAAATCTGAGATCGAGAAGGGAGAGGCTGAGCATGGACACTAAAGATAAGTTGCAGCTTCCTCCCGCGGAAGGTCTGTTTGATCGGATTATTCAGTTTTCAATCTGCAATGCGATTTGGGTCATGCTGTTTGTGGTGGCATGGATCGGGGTCGGTATTTATAGCTACCAAAAACTGTCGATTGATGCCGTACCTGACATTACTAACGTGCAGGTGCAGATTAACAGTCAGGCGGGAGGATTCACTGCCCCTGAGGTTGAACAACGGATTACTTATCCGATTGAAAATGCCATGTCGGGTATTCCGAACTTGGAACAAACCCGTTCCATCTCCCGTTACGGCTTGTCCCAAGTCACGGTGATCTTTAAAGATGGTACCGATATCTATTGGGCGCGTCAGCTGATTAACCAGCGCTTACAGGAAGCCAAGAGTGCTTTGCCTGATGATATTGATCCACAAATGTCACCGATTTCAACTGGTCTAGGCGAGATCTATCAATGGGTGATCAAAGCTGAACCGAATGCCAAAAAGGCCGATGGTACGCCTTATCAGGCCATGGACCTGCGTGAAATTCAGGACTGGATTGTTCGTCCTCAATTACAACGTGTGCCGGGTGTTGCTGAAATCAATACCATTGGGGGATATAACAAGACCTATGTGGTTTCTCCAGACCTGAAACGTTTGCAACAACTGCAAATTCCGTTAACCGATTTGCAAACTGTACTCACTGAAAATAATGAAAACCGCGGTGCGGGTTTTATTGAAGAAAATGGACAACAGCTGACGGTACGTATTCCAGGGATGATGAAAACCGTACAAGACATTGAGAATGTCACGGTCAGCACCAAGAATGGTTTGCCGATCCGTGTTGCCGATGTTGCAACAGTTTCGATTGGACATGATCTGCGTACAGGTGCTGCCACCTATAACGGTGAAGAAACCGTACTGGGTATCGCGATGATGATGATGGGTGAGAACAGTAAATCCATCGCTCAAGCACTCGACAGCAAAATGCAGGAAATCAAACGTTCATTACCTGAAGGGGTGGTGGTCGAAACGGTATATAACCGCAGTAACTTGGTTGATAAAGCCATTAAGACGGTGGCGAAAAACCTGATCGAAGGTGCAATCTTGGTGATTGTGATCCTGTTTGTGTTCTTAGGTAACTTCCGTGCGGCATTGATTACTGCCTGTATTATTCCTTTATCTATGCTGTTTACCCTGACAGGGATGGCGGAGCAAAAAATCAGTGCCAACCTGATGAGTTTAGGCGCATTGGACTTTGGGATTATCGTCGATGGTGCGGTGGTGATTGTCGAAAACTGTATCCGACGGCTGGCAGAGGCTCAACACCATAAAGGTCGACTCCTGACCCGTTCTGAACGCTTTACCGAAGTCTTCTTGGCGGCAAAACAGGCAAGACGTCCGCTGATTTTTGGACAAATCATCATTATGGTGGTGTATTTGCCAATCTTTGCACTGGCAGGTGTAGAAGCGAAAATGTTCCATCCAATGGCAATGACCGTGGTCTTGGCCTTGATCGGTGCCATTATTTTATCGGTGACTTTCGTCCCTGCTGCGGTGGCATTATTTGTTACCGGTGAGGTCAAAGAGAAAGAAAGCCGTTGGATGGCGGCATTAAAAAGCGGTTATAAATCCTTGCTGGATAAAGCCTATGCTTTCCGCTATGTGGTGGTGGCCGGTGCAGTGACTATTTTGATACTCACCGCTGCGATTGGTTCGCGTGTCGGTAGTGAGTTTGCGCCACAACTGAGTGAAGGTGACTTTGCTTTACAGTTGATGCGTGCACCAAGTACAGGAATTGAAGAATCACTGAAGATTCAGGAAAGTGTTGAGAAGCAATTACTCGCAGAGTTTCCAGAAATCAAGGCGATCTTTGCCCGTACAGGTACGGCCGAAGTGGCAACGGATGTGATGCCCCCTAATATTTCTGATGCAATCGTTTTGTTAAAGCCGCGTGATCAATGGCCAGATAAATCGGAAACCATTGACGAGCTTCGAACCAAAATGTTGGCCTATGTTGAGAAAATTCCAGGCAACAACAGTGAGTTTTCTCAGCCGATTGAATTACGTTTCAACGAACTGATTTCAGGCGTACGTAGTGATATTGGGGTGAAAATTTTTGGTGATGATATGCAGGTTCTGAACCAAGAAGCAGAAAAAGTCGCGCAAACCTTGAGAACGATTACTGGTGCAAGTGAAGTCAAAGTCGAGCAGACTGATGGCTTACCTTTGCTCAATGTCGATATCGATCACGCACTGGCTGCACAATATGGTTTATCGGTGAAATCCATTCAGGATTTGGTTGCTGCCAGTATTGGTGGACAAAGTGTTGGGCAGATTTTACAGGGTGACCGTCGTTTTGATTTTGTGGTGCGTTTGGATGATGGGATGCGTACGCCGCAGCAATTGGCGATGTTACCGATTCAACTACCGAATGGTGGTTTGATCAAACTGCAAGACGTGGCAAAAGTGGAGAATATTTTAGGCTTGGCGCAAGTCAGCCGTGAAAATGGCAAGCGCCGTGTTGTAGTCACCACCAACGTACGCGACCGTGATTTGGGCTCATTTGTGGGTGAAATGCAGCAGAAATTATCTCAGCAAAAATTACCAAGCGGTTATTGGCTTGGTTATGGCGGTCAGTTTGAAAATCTGGCCTCGGCAAAAGCCAGAATGCAGATTGTGGTGCCATTGGCATTGCTGATGATCTTTGTTCTGTTGATGGCGGTGTTTAATAACTTTAAAGAAAGCTTGCTGGTATTTAGTGGCGTGCCATTTGCGTTGTCAGGTGGATTAGTCGCACTTTGGTTGCGAGATATCCCATTGTCGATGTCAGCAGGTGTTGGGTTCATTGCGCTCTCTGGTGTCGCAGTACTCAACGGTTTAGTGATGCTGAGTTTCATCAAAGAGCTGCGTGAGCAGTTTAATGTACATAAAGCGACATGGCAGGGTGCGATTCTCCGACTACGCCCCGTTCTGATGACGGCCTTTGTGGCATCACTGGGCTTTATTCCGATGGCGATTGCCACAGGTACAGGCGCGGAGGTACAACGTCCATTGGCAACAGTGGTGATTGGTGGGATTATTTCTTCCACTTTACTGACATTGCTGATTTTGCCTGTGGTCTATCGTTGGATGAATGAAGGTAAAGAGGCAAAAAGTCAGGAAACCGCAATCTAATCCATTTATGTTATCTTCTTAATTAAGCATTTTATTAAGAAGAATCTGAACCGATCAAAGCATGATTCATGCTTTGGTCGACTGTGGGGCTGAACAGTCTTACTTTGATAATGATAAGGAGTCCAACATGAGTGGACATCAAGGGCATGATCATAGTCATGCTGCTGTTACAGAAGGCAATGCAAAAAAACTAACGATTGCGCTAATACTGACCACGACTTTTTTAGTCATCGAATTTATTGCAGGTATCATCACACAGAGTTTGGCATTACTTTCCGATGCTGCACATATGTTTACTGATGCCGCTGCATTAGCGATTGCTTTAGCTGCGATTAAAATTGCCAAACGCCCTGCTGATGATAAGCGTACCTTCGGTTATCAGCGTTTTGAGATTTTGGCGGCATTATTTAATGCATCTATGTTATTTTTTGTGGCGATGTATATTCTTTACGAAGCCTATCAACGATTTACCCAACCGCCCGAAATTCAAAGTATAGGCATGTTGGTGGTCGCATCAATTGGATTAATCATTAATTTGATTTCAATGAAAATTTTGATGTCCAGTGCGACTGAAAGTTTGAACATGAAAGGTGCTTATTTAGAAGTGCTGAGTGATGCATTAGGTTCTGTGGGCGTCATTATTGGTGCTGTGATTATTTATTACACCAACTGGTATTGGGTTGATACTATTATTGCGGTCGCGATCGGTTTTTGGGTCTTACCAAGAACATGGATTTTGCTCAGACAAAGTATCAATATTTTATTAGAAGGTGTACCTGAAGAGGTTGATATTGAAAAGTTACGCACTGATCTGTTGGGTTTAGATGGTGTTGAAAGTATCCACCAATTAAAGGTTTGGGCAATTACATCGAAGAATATTCATCTTACCGTACATTTGTTTGCACCGAATGTTGATCGTAATCAGCTACATCGTGCTGCGATTGAAATGTTATCGCATGAACATGGTATTGCCGAAGTGACTTTGCAGATCGAAGATGATGCTGAAATGAATTGTCAGCATACTCATCAACATGTTGAAGATGAACAACGCACTCATTCACATCAGCACTAAGCTGATGTGAATTGTAATTTAGAGCAACATGTTAGTTTTGCCATTCGTGATTACAGTCACGGCATTTCCAATGCTTTTGCGCTTGCATAAAAGCTTGCATTGAAATTTTGAAATCAGGCAAATCTCGCCAAAATAAGATGCCCGCGATGATACAGACAATAAATACTGCAACGGTCGCAATTTGCAGGCCTTGACCAGCGCCATGCCCAAAAATCCACATTGCAACACTAATTAACACCAACACCAGTAAAATAAAAATAGCAGGAACTAAAAGCACCAAGCTTTTAGGCACATTAGGGCGAGGGCTGTTGGCGCCCTGACTGACAGGCATAATTTTCACGCTTTGGCATTTAGGGCAACGATATTGCATAAAGATTTCCTATAGTATTTTGCTTATTTTAGCGAAAATTATGCAAAAGCTAAAATCCTACGTTGTTCAAATACATAAACTTACTTATTTTGTACTATCTTTAAAATATTAAGTTGATTCGAGCAATCCATATCGGTCGCAGCTCGTCTAAACCTGTTCGCTAAAATAATATCAGTCATGCTAATTTGTGAACTGAATATGTTGAATAATGCGTAAGGAATCGCATGCTGCCTACTAAACTTCTAAAATTACGATTAGCTCGCATCGAAAAGGGAGAAGGTCATCTTTCGACCCAAGACAAGCTAATGTTGGTTAGCATGGAGAGTCCTGATTTAAGTGCAAATTTCTTTTTAAGATTGTTTAAAGTCTCGTTACCCAAGCAATGGAAATTCCAGCATGAGACAGATGAAGATATTCTATATACATCACAACTCATCAAATTAATTGAAAACCAATGAAACATATTTAGAAAATGGATGATTAAATTAATTTAAAAGTGTGCAACAAAAAGACGCAAATTGCGCTAAATAGCATGCTAATCTACATAAAAACAGCCAATAAGTTGATAAAACAGATTGTTGCTCATATCAAAATTGAGTTGCTGAGAAAGGGAAGAGGGAGAACATCTTGAATCGACAAGATGACAAAAAGGCAATGTTCGATATTATGCCTGCAGATATAGAATCATCACATGAAAAACCGTCTTTATCACGTCGGCTGATCAACAAGACCCTGCAACACGCGCAGGATGCGGTTGAGTTTGCCACTGACACATCCCGTAACATAGCAGGCGTTGCAGACGCTGCCCTGGATGCTCTGGACCATGTGACTCACCATACCAAACGGGGTGTGGAGGGAATGCGTAATTCAGTACGTGACATGGTTTCCGAGACCAGTGAGGCGGCACGTCAGGTGGCTTTGGCAATGGCACGTGCATCGTTAGGGAAAAGTAGCCTCACCTTATATTTGCCTGAAATGCTGCTCAATAATCAAATTCGGAAACGTATGGATCGTTCTGAAATTGATGATATTAAAATTGAATGTGGCAATGATCGCTTTCATATTGAATTAGATGGCCACTATCGCCGTTTCCTATATCGTCTGTCTTTAGAATTCAATGTTTTAGAATGTCGTATTGGGCAGGAAAAATATTTACGTCTTTGTCAGGTCGATGAGCATCTGGATTTACAAATTCGTCATGGTGGTACTTTAACAAATTGGGCAGCAAGACGTGTTGGTAATATCAGCTTTGAAGTGATTAATTCCTTACCGATCCCATTTTTGATTAATCACCTCATTCGTGATGTGCCAGGGATTCAAAAAGAAGGGCATCGTTTATGGTATATCGACCTTGAAGAAGCGGGTTTTATTGATTTCATTAATAACCGCTCATGGATGGTCGATAAGCTATTAAGCTTGACTGATTTTAGTATTTTGCCAGGACTTAATATTTTGCAAGAGAGTCGCGAATTGGTACAACAATTAGTTGATCAATTTGAGATCCGAGGCTTACGTGTTCAGTCTGGGCGTTTAGAAGTCCAAGTTGGAATTGGAAGTGAGTAAGCAATAAAAAAGCCACTGTCAATGCAGTGGCTTTTTAGAATTTGGCGTCCCTACGGGGATTCGAACCCCGGTTACCGCCGTGAAAGGGCGATGTCCTAGGCCTCTAGACGATAGGGACTTATATGAGGCATACATCTGAAAACAATAATAAATATTGGCGTCCCTACGGGGATTCGAACCCCGGTTACCGCCGTGAAAGGGCGATGTCCTAGGCCTCTAGACGATAGGGACGTTTCAGAGGTGGGCGTATATTAGGGTGAATTGGATAGGGTGTCAAACACTTTTCCAAAGAAAATCTAAAAAAATCTTGTGAGTGTCTAAAAATAAAACATATCGTAGAATAAATAATCAAAATAAAGAAGTTAAAGTAAAATTATCAAGCAAGTTAATTTAAGTTAAATAAAAAATGCAGCCTAAGCTGCATTTTTATCTATTGTCATTTTATTTACGATCACGGTAGAAAATGTAGTAACTTAAATAACAAGCGGCAATAAACAGTAAGCATCCAATAAAACCAGCCTGCATTTCAGGATCATATGCCATGCTGAGGCCTGTAATTAAACAGAAAACAAAACCTAAGATGGGAACGATTGGATAAAGTGGTGCAGCAAATTTTAAATCTTTTGCTGAATGTCCAGCCTTGTACCATTGGCGTCTAAAGTTAAACTGACTCCAACAAATACTCATCCATACGATGACCATGGTAAATGCAGCAACACCTAGTAAATTCTTGAAAATTGTCTCTGGGGCAAAATGTTCAGATAGCAATCCGGGAATTGCGCCAAACATGGTTACCACTAGCGCAATGATAGGCGTACCACTCTTAGACAATTTTGAGAATATGCTTGGTAGTTGGCGTTGATCAGATAAAGACCACATCATGCGAGAAGCCGCATAGAGACCTGAGTTTGCAGCGGATAATAAGGCAGTAATAATCACGAAGCGAATAATATCGTCGGCATATGGAATACCGATGTATTTAAATACTGTTACGAAAGGGCTGCTACTCACTCCATCACCGCCTAGGCCAGTTATATGGAAAGGAAGTAAGGCACTAATAACAACAATCGTACCCACAAAGAAAATTAATAGTCGCCAAATTGCTGCATTAATTGCTTTCGGAACATTTTCAGCTGGATTTTTGGTTTCACCTGCGGCAACACCAATGAGTTCAGTTCCAGAAAAGGCAAAGTTAACAATTAACATCGTGGTGAAAATTGGAAAAAGACCTTGTGGAAACCAACCATGTGCCGTTAAGTTATGAAATAACGGTGCTGATTCAGTGCCTTGGAATGGAATGAAACCAAAAATTGCGCATAAACCTAAAAGGATAAAGACAATAACGGTAATGACTTTGACTAATGCAAGCCAAAATTCTGATTCAGCAAAAATGCGGGTTGAACTTAAATTTAATCCTAAAATTGTAATTGCAAAAATAATGGTCCAAATCCACATTGAAATATGAGGGAACCATTCTTGCATGAGTAAGGCTGCGGCAGTAAATTCTGTACCAAGCGTTGCGGTCCATGTCAGCCAATACAGCCAAGAAATCATATAACCCGTTCCTGGGCCAATATATTTTTGAGCGTATGCGCCAAAAGATCCAGCCACAGGCATATGTACTGCGAGCTCACCTAAACAGAGCATGACCATATAGGCAATTAAACCACCTAAAAAGTAGGCAATAATTGCGCCGATAGGACCTGTTTGAGCGATGACCTCGCCAGAACCTAAAAATAAACCTGTACCAATTGCACCGCCCAATGAAAGCATCACTAGGTGACGGGTGCTCATTGCACGTTTTAATGTTTTTGATTCAGAGGTAGCATTTGAGTTGGAAGATTGCATACCACAATTTGTCCAAGCGTGGAGAAGCGGGTATTTTATGTAAAATTTTGAAATGTGCAATCTGAATGAATGAATGTTTAGTTGAAAATTATAATTTTAATTATTTTGCATAAAATATGGCGTCCCTACGGGGATTCGAACCCCGGTTACCGCCGTGAAAGGGCGATGTCCTAGGCCTCTAGACGATAGGGACTTATTGAGGCAACACAAATTGAAGTTTGGTGGAGCCAAGCAGGATCGAACTGCTGACCTCTACAATGCCATTGTAGCGCTCTACCAACTGAGCTATGACCCCAGTCTGTGTGAGCGCAATATTAGGGCGAATGCGCTCACACGTCAATGATTAAACTGAATTAATTCTCACTATTTGCATCATTTTTCGGCAGTTTGAGTGATTCGTTTAATTTTTCCCAAACTTTAAGTTCTTTCTTGCTTGGCCCACCTACGATTTCTAAGGCATGACGTAAACGTGCAAAAGTCAAATCAGGACCTAGTGTTACCATAGATTGCATCACAGGCGTTGAACTCGTTGAACCCGCAATCGCAATAAAGAATGCTGGCATAAAGTCACGAAGTTTAACTTCCATTTGAGTGGCTAAATCCATCAGTGTTTGGCTGACAGTATCATTATTCCATGTAAACTGACTTTCTAAGCGCCAAATTGCAAATTGTAAGCTTTGACGAACTTGTTCTTCGGTCAATTTTTTGCTTTCAAACTGTTCTTTACTGATTTGTGGCATGTGATTGAAATAGAAACCAGCCCAATTCACAGCTTCTGAGAGTAGATTGATACGAGGTTGAATCGCAGCCGCAATGTCTTCAAGTGTTTGACGGTCACTTTTCCATGTTAATAGGCGATCTAGAAGTTGTCCCGGTGTTAGGCCTTTGATCCATTGACCGTTCAGCCAATTAAGTTTTTCAACATCAAAGATTGGGCCGCCCAATGAAACACGCTGTACATCAAAGTTTTCAACCATGTCCTGTAACGTGAATACTTCACGCTCATCAGGCATTGACCAACCCATGCGACCTAAATAATTCAATAATGCTTCTGGTAATACACCGATGTCGCGATAATAGTTAATAGAAGTTGGGTTCTTACGTTTAGACAGTTTTGATTTATCTGGGTTACGTAACAATGGCATATGACATAAAGTTGGCATTTCCCAACCAAAATATTGGTAAAGCAACTGATGCTTAGGCGCTGAAGGCAGCCATTCTTCCCCACGTAATACATGGGTAATTTCCATCAAATGATCATCCACGACATTAGCAAGATGGTAAGTTGGTAAACCATCCGTTTTTAGCAACACTTGCATGTCAACTTGTGCCCAAGGAATCTCCACTTCACCACGAAGCAAATCATTAATCTTACAAATACCATCTTCAGGTACTTTCATTCGAATGACATGTGGTTCACCCGCAGCAAGGCGTTGTTGTACTTCTTCTTGTGAAAGTTTTAAGCCACGCCCATCATATTTTGGCGTTTCACCACGTGCTTGCTGCTCTGCACGCATTTGGTCTAGGTCTTCTGCTGTTGCGAAACAATAGAAAGCATGTCCTTTTTCAACCAAATCTAAGGCATATTGTTTGTAAATCCCCATACGTTCCGATTGACGATACGGCGCATGAGGGCCGCCCACATCTGGACCTTCTGACCAGTTCAATCCTAACCAACGTAAAGAATCTAAAATCATCTTTTCTGATTCAGGTGTTGAACGGAGTTGATCTGTATCCTCAATACGTAAAATAAATTCACCGCCGTGCTGTTTAGCAAAACATAAATTAAATAACGCAATATAAGCAGTACCTACATGAGGGAAACCTGTAGGAGAAGGCGCAATACGGGTACGAACTTTCATAAATTATCGAAGCTTAAATTAAAATTGAAACTATTATAACGAAAAAGCCTAGTCACAGCATGACTAGGCTTATTTAAACATGTAGAGCGTTACATATTTAAAAGATCAAGATGTGTGCGGTTGAAAAATAGTCTGAACAAAGCGTGAAAAACGTTCGTGTTGGCTTGCAAAGAACGTTTGCGTTGGCGTTGTACGGATCGTATTCAACATTTTTAATTCGTCATCTGTTGAAGGCAACATGGCTGTATTACGTTTTTGTTGATCAAGCGCTTTCACAATTAACGAAGACGATTTGTCTATCATTTTAATATTATTGTTTTCTTTAATTGCGGCTGCATGTCCAACTTGAATAGAAAACACCAAAAATAAGCTTAAGCATAGTGTTTTTTTAAGTTTTGATGCTTGCACGGTAACATCCCCTTCATGACTTCGAGTCTACAAGACTAACTAAATGACTATAGTATTGCTTTAATCATACGATTCAAACATAAATTTTAATAAAAAGCATAACTACGTCACACTTTTTACAAAAAATAATAAACAAACAAACACACTTTTGGGTATTGTAAGCCTGATGGCTAGAATATGTGCAAATCAAATCTAACAAGCAAATGTGTAGAAAAAGTGGAGAATGATAATTTTTCTCAAAATAAAAATAACATGAATAAACACTTAGCATTTTAACTGCAATACATCCTTAATATTGCGATATATAAAAAAAAGAATAATTTCTAAATTATTGATATAACTATTTGATTGTAAATTATTTTTAAATAAATATAGTGGTCACAGATATACAGAAAATGAGTGAATAATAAATGAAAACAGTGATCGCCGCAGCATTGCTTGCTTTGGGTTTAAGTAGCATAGCGCAGGCAGCTACAACGTTCTTAAATGTATCTTATGATCCAACACGAGAGTTTTATCAAGAATATAACCAAGCATTTGGTCAATATTGGAAACAGCGTACAGGTCAAGAGGTCGATTTTAAACAATCGCATGGTGGTTCAGGTAAACAGGCAAGATCGGTAATTGATGGTTTACAGGCTGATGTTGTGACATTGGCTTTGGCGAATGATATTGATGAAATTGCGAATGCAGGTCTCATTCGTAAAGATTGGCAAAAACAATTTAAAAATAATTCTGCACCTTATACATCAACGGTTGTCTTCCTTGTCCGCAAAGGAAATCCGAAAAATATCCGTGATTGGAATGATCTCACCAAAGAGGGTGTCGAAATTATTACCCCAAATCCGAAAACAGGGGGTGCACCGCGTTGGATTTATTTATCGGCATGGGGCTATGCGTTGAAACAACCCGGTGGTAATGAGACTAAAGCTCGTGATTTAGTGAAAAAGTTATACCAAAATGTCAAGGTACTTGATTCGGGAGCGCGAGGTTCTTTAACTACATTCGCTGAGCGAGGTATAGGCGATGTGTTACTGTCATGGGAAAATGAAGCTTTATTGGCGACCCAAGGTTTAGGTAAAGATAAATACGATATTGTTTATCCATCAATTTCGATTTTGGCTGAGCCTTCAGTTGCGATTGTAGATAAAACCGTGGATAAAGATGGTAATCGCAATTTAGCGCGCGGTTATTTAAATTTTCTTTATTCACCTTTAGGGCAGGAACTTGCGGCAAAACATTATTTCCGTCCACGTAATCCGCAAGTTGCAGCAAAATATGCGAAACAATTTCCAAAGATCAAACTATTCAGCATTAACGATGTATTTGGTGGATGGGCAAAAGCGCAAAAAACCCACTTTGTGAATGGTGCGATTTTTGATCAAATTTATACAGACAAACAGTAAATAAATTATATGTAAAATTTGTGATTGAATATGGGAAAGCAAATACACGGAGTATTTGCTTTTTTGTTGCATAAAAAATGATAAGAAAACGGTTTTATTTATGAAAAGTTAAGAATTCTCTACAAAAAGTCATTTGGTACTGGGATAAAACAAGGTGATAATGTGCAGTTACATTTTTAGCTATTGATCCTATTGTTATGTCGCATATTTCTGTCTTACTTCATGAAACCGTTGATGGCGTATTGGCAGGTCGCGATACTGGTATTTTTGTCGATGCAACGTTTGGTCGAGGAGGGCATACCAAGCTCTTACTTTCCAAATTGGATCAAAATGCGCGTGTTTACGCCTTTGATAAAGATCCTCAGGCACTTGAAGTTGCCGCGCAATTAGAACAAGAAGATTCGCGGTTTAAAATTATTCATGCCAGTTTTGCCGATATTCAGGCGGAATTAATAAATATTGGTATTACCGAAGTTGACGGCATTATGGCCGATTTGGGTGTGTCTTCACCACAACTTGATCAAGCAGAACGTGGGTTTAGCTTTATGCAAGATGGCCCACTAGACATGCGTATGGATAATTCTCAAGGTTTAACTGCGGCGGAATGGTTACTTGAAATCGAAGAAGAAAAATTAGCCAATATTATTTTCCAATATGGCGAAGAGCGTTATAGTCGCCGTATTGCCAAAGCGATTAAATCGGCAGGCGAAATCATCACAACAGCGCAATTGGCTGAAATTGTTAAGGTTGCGCATCCAAAGTGGGAAAAGCATAAACATCCCGCAACGCGTACTTTCCAAGCGATTCGTATTGCAATTAACAAAGAGCTTGATGATATTGAAACGTTTTTACCGCAAGCTGTAGAATTGTTGAAAGTACAAGGACAGTTGGCTGTGATTAGCTTCCACTCTTTGGAAGATCGTTTGATTAAACAATTTATTCAAAAAGAATCAACTTTAGCGGAAGATCATGGTTGGGGAATGCCTCAAGCACAGATCGATACGCGACGTTTAAAGAAAGTGTCTCGTATTCGTGCGAGTGAAGCAGAAGTAAAAGCAAATCCTCGTTCACGTAGTGCATGGTTACGTGTAGCAGAGCGTTTAGAGCAGAAAGGCAGATAATGAATAAAAAGAATGATGATGAGATCATATCTAGCAGCAAGAAAGGACTGAAAAAAGTTGTAGTGTATGCTGTGCTGATTGCGATGGTATTCACAAGCGCAATGATGGTGGTCTTTCAAGTGTTTGAATATCGTCATGATTATCGTGATTTAAGTGCTTATATGCGTGAAAGAGACGATCTGAATGCAGAATGGGGGCGCTTGCTGATTGAACAACAAACGTTTGGTGCAACTGCGCAGATTGGCTCTCGTGCTGTTACACAATTGCGGATGTTTTCACCACCCGCAGCACAAACGGTTGTGATTTCTTTACCTATGACTTCAAAGCAAGACAAATAAGGCATGCTGTATGGCAGATAAGCGAAGTAAACCAATACGAAAAAAACAGCAGTCCATTTCTGAAAGACCAACACTTGCTTTAGACATGTGGCGATTTTATTTGCTTTGGGGCACGGTGTTACTGTGCTTTATTGTGTTGATTGCACGTGCATTTTATGTGCAAGTGGTCAATAAAGATTTTTTACAAAATAAAGCGAATGCCAATATTTTGCGTACGGAACGCCTAGAAGCAATGCGTGGTGTGATTAGTGATCGCCACGGAGTGCCTTTAGCGATTAGTACACCGATCATGAAAATTGTGATTGATCCCAGAGACTATTGGGAAACGAAACAGCAATTTGATGAAATCACAGCCGAATTAAAAAAAGATCCACATAACCGAAAATTAAAACGTCAATTACCTGATAAAAACTTGAATTTGGATGAGTTGGCAGATGCGGTTGGTGTAGACCGTGCTGATCTCAAAAAGCAAATGGAAGCTCGTCCACGCTCACGTTATTTGGTACTACAAAAAGAAATTCCACCGCAGCAAGCTGACCTCATTACCAAGCGAAACTTTCAAGGGGTTTATGCTGAAAAGACGTATAAGCGTTACTATCCGCAACCACAGCCGAATGCACAAATTATTGGTTTAACCAATAGTGAAGGTGTTGGGGTTGAAGGTTTAGAAATGCAACTGAATAAACAGTTGTCAGGCGTCGATGGTGAACAAAAAATTATTCGGGATAAAAAAGGTAATCGTCTTAAAGTCTCAGAAGTGATTAAAGAAGTCGAGTCAGGTGAAAATGTCACACTCAGTATCGACTCACGTTTGCAATATATTATGTATCGTGAATTGACCGCTGCTGGTGTTGCAAATAATGCTCGTTCGGCAACCGCTATTGCTGTAGATGTAAAAACTGGTGAAATTTTAGCAATGACCAGTTGGCCGTCATATAACCCAAATGATAAAAATGGTTTAGCCAACAAAGATGCAATGCGTAACCGTGGTGCAATCGATATGTTCGAACCGGGTTCGACGATGAAGCCATTTACTGTTGCAGCTGCCTTAGAAAGTGGCAAATACACGCCAAACACAATCGTGAATACCTCACCAGGTTCAATGAAGTTGGGATGGCATACCATTCGTGATACACACAACTATGGTGCATTAACCCTGACAGGTATTATTGTTAAATCATCTAACGTGGGTTCAGCCAAACTTGCGTTATCGTTACCTAAAGATGCGATTCCATCATTCTTCCGTCGTGTCGGTTTTGGGCATCGTTCTGATGTGAAATTTCCAGGCGAGAGCGCAGGGCTGTTGTATTCGGGTGATAAGTTGAACCCCTCTCAGTTGGGTACGATGGCGTATGGTTATGGCTTAAACGCAACCATTCTCCAAGTTGCACAAGGTTATGCGATGCTCGCAAACCATGGTGTGGAAATGCCATTAAGTCTTAGAAAATTAGATCAAGCACCCCAAGGTAAGCAAGTTCTTGATCCTAAGATTGCAGATCAAGTGTTATTGATGCTTGAGCAAGTTACTATGCCAGGTGGTACAGCTACACAGGCCAATATTCCTGGTTATCGTGTGGGTGGTAAAACAGGTACGGCACATAAATTACGAGCTGACCGTAAAGGTTATTCGAGTAATGAATATCGTGCCTTATTTGCTGGGGTTGCTCCAGTGAGTGATCCTCGTCTGGCGATGATTGTCGTCGTTGAAAATCCTCAAGGTCGTTATTATGGTGGTCTCGTTGCAGCGCCCGTTTTTGCGAGAATTATGCAAGAATCGCTACGATTACTGAATGTACCTTTAGATAAACCACTTGATACCTCTATAAAATCCAATCCGTAGGTAGATTATGTCGATTAGTTTTCAGCAGATATATCCGATTCATATCGATGCGGCTTGGTTCACTCAGCCTTTTCAAGGCTTTTGTCTAGACAGCCGTAAGATTGAAGTTGGGCAGATTTTTATTGCTTTAAGTAGTTATAGCCAACCTGAAAAAACCCGTCAATTTGCACAAAATGCGCTGAATGCAGGGGCATTGGCGGTCATTAGTGAAACAAGTTTGGGGCTTGCGAACGAATGGGTTTGCCCTGAAGTACGTTTTCTTATGGGTGAATTGCAGCAGCAATATTTACAAGCGGTCGATCCTGTAGAGTCATTACGTGGTATTGCAGTCACAGGTACCAATGGTAAAACCACGATTTCACGATTAATTGCAGAGTTAATTAGTTCGCAAGGGCAAGGCTGCGCAGTGATGGGGACAACAGGCAATGGTATCTTGCCAAACTTGACCCCCTCAACCCACACCACTTTAGATGCGCTGCAATTACAGCAGGCATTGCATGATTACGCTAAACAAGGGGCTAGTTTTGTTGCACTTGAGGCGAGTTCGCATGGTCTGGAACAAGGTCGTCTGAATGGTTGTGATCTTGAGATAGCGGTTTATAGTAATTTAAGTCGTGATCATTTGGATTATCACGGTACTTTAGAGGCTTATGCAGAAGCTAAGGCGCTATTATTTAAATTTACTACATTAAAAGTTGTTGTGATTAACATCGACGATGCACATGCAAACGTGATGCTGGCTGCTGCGAAAGAAAATCCATCAAAACCGAAAGTTTTGACTTATTCTTTGACTCAAACTTCTGCGGATTATTATATTGATCATTTGCAATATCGCTTGAGTGGTGCAAGTTTTACATTGATTAGTCCAACAGGTAGATTTGCTGTGCAAAGCCCATTGCTTGGACATTTTAATGTAGAAAATTTATTAGCGAGCTTGATTGCAGCAGAATATGCTGGTTTTTCGCTTGCTGATTTAGTGCAGTTTGTTCCGCAACTTAAGGGTGCACCAGGACGAATGCAAGTCATTCAAGATGCGGATCGTCTATTTGTCGTTGATTATGCACATACACCTGATGCATTGATTCAGGTGTTAACCACGTTGAAACGTCATGTCACTGGACAATTATGGGCGGTATTTGGCTGCGGTGGTGATCGCGATCGCGGTAAGCGTCCTTTAATGACTCAGGCTGCGCTTGATCATGCTAATCCAGTAGTTCTCACCTCGGATAATCCACGAACTGAAAACCCTGAACAGATTTTTGCTGATATGAAGCAGGGAATTGATTTTGCAGAACACAGCGTACATGAAATTCATGATCGCCGTGAAGCGATTAAATTTGTGGTCGCTCAAGCTCAAGCTGGAGATATTGTCGTGATTGCTGGCAAAGGTCATGAAAACTATCAGGAAGTAGATGGCGTTCGTCACTGGTTTGATGATGTAGTCGAAGTGCAATCCGCGATTAATGCTCAGCCACATTCTGTAGATTTAGCTTATCCTGCACACTAAGGTTAAAAGGTAAATAAAGCGTATGCATACTTCAACAACCAGCACCGTTCCACTAGAACCTTGGACAGCAGAGCAATTACAACAAGCGACTCAAGGTGAATGGCATAATCATAAGATTCCACAAAGCGAAATTAAACGTATTTTGACTGACTCTCGTCATGCTGAAGCTGGAGATGTTTTTCTTGCTTTAAAAGGTGAGCGCTTTGATGCTCATAATTTTGTAGCACAAGTGGCGACGCAAGGTTGTGAGATTGCCATCGTAGAGCGCCCAATTGATGCAGATATTGCACAACTCGTCGTTAAAGATACACGTTTGGCTTTAGGGCATCTTGGAGCGTATCGCCGTCAGCAAAATCCACAGTTGAAAGTGATTGCTTTAACAGGCAGTAGTGGTAAAACCACCACGAAAGAAATGTTGGGTAGTATTTTATCCCGTTTAGCACCAACCTTGATCACGCGTGGCAACCTGAATAATGATTTGGGTGTGCCGATGATGTTGCTGGAACTGCGTCAGGAGCATCAATATGCTGTGATGGAGTTGGGTGCCAGTCACCAAGGTGAAATTGATTACACCTCGAATCTGGTGCAGCCACATGTGGCGGGGATTTTGAATATTGGTACAGCGCATTTGGGTGAATTTGGTGGCCGTGAGGGCATTTGTCGCGCTAAATCAGAAATCTATTCGCATATTTTGCCTGACGGAATATCGGTTGTTCCCGCTGATGATGATTTTACAGCGACTATTCGTGAAAATGCTCAAGCTCATTCAATGTTGAGTTTTGGTGATGGTGGCGATGTGTTTGCGACAGAGGTTGAATTACATCCTCAATCAGCAAAATTCAATTTACATACTCCACAGGGTATCCGTACAGTAGATCTACCGTTTGCAGGTGCACATAATGTGCAAAATGCAACTGCTGCAACAGCATTTGCCTTGGCAATTGGGATTGCGCTTGATGATATTGTACAAGGCTTAGAACAAGCACAGGGTGCCAAAGGGCGTCTGAATTTTATTCAACACCAAAATCACTTATTCATTGATGATACTTATAATGCCAATCCAACTTCAATGCGTGCAGCAGCAGAAGTTCTTGCTCAACAAACGGGCATTAAAGTGATGGTAATCGGGGATATTGGTGAGCTTGGAAGTACAGCAGCGCAACAACATTATTTGTTGGGCCGAGATTTGGTTTCGATGCAAGGTATTCATTTTGTAGTTGCAGTGGGTGAATTCTCACCTGCCACTCAAGAAGGTGCAAGAAGCACACAATACGGTAAAAAATTACAAGCTTTTCTGAATCAGGGGCAAGCTTTGTCATTTTTAATGAGTTTAGTAGAGACACATCAACCCCAGCACATGAGTTTCCTATTTAAAGGTTCTCGCTATACCCATATGGAAACGTTGATGGCTGACTTGATGGAGAAGATTTAAATGTTGTTATGGTTATTTGAACAATTGGCAGGCTATAACAGCTCTTTCCAAGTGGTTCGTTATTTAACATTACGCTCTTTGTTGAGTGTATTAACTGCTTTGACCATTGGCTTGGCTTTGGGGCCTGTGATGATCCGTAAATTACAAGCCTTAAAATATGGTCAGGCAGTAAGCTCATTTGCTCCTGAAAATCATGCGAAGAAGATGGGAACACCAACGATGGGTGGGATCTTAATTCTGCTCTCAATTGGTATTAGTACCTTATTATGGGCTGATTTATCAAACCCTTATGTTTGGATTGTATTGGGTGTTATGGTGGTCTTTGGTGCTGTTGGTTGGGCAGATGACTGGATTAAAGTTCGTTATAAAGATAATGCTGGTTTACCTGCACGTAAAAAATTCTTTTGGACTTCTGTAGCATCATTAGGTGCTGGTATTGCTTTATATCTAATTGCAAAACAACAAGATAATCCAATCAATACTGCAAATATGCTAGATTTGCTGATTCCATTCTTTAAGAATCTCTCCATTCCACTTTCAGCGGTGCCGTTTGGTTTAGCATTTATTGTTTTCACTTATTTAGTGATTAATGGGGCGTCAAATGCAGTCAATCTGACGGATGGATTGGATGGATTGGCAATTATGCCAATTGTCATGGTTGCAGCAGGTTTGGGTGTATTTGCCTATTTATCAGGTGATATTCGGTTTGCCAATTATTTGCATATTTCCTATGTAAAATATACCTCTGAACTGGTGGTGGTGTGTTCAGCCATGGTTGGCGCAGGTTTGGCTTTCCTTTGGTATAATGCGCATCCTGCTCAAGTATTCATGGGTGATGTCGGGGCTTTGGCACTTGGTGCGATGCTAGGTACAATTGCTGTTATGGTCCGCCAAGAAATCGTTTTTGCGATTATGGGTGGTGTCTTTGTAATGGAAGCCGTTTCTGTGTTTTTACAAATTGGTTCATTACGAATGCGGAATAAGCGCGTTTTCTTGATGGCACCTTTACACCATCATTATGAAAAACAAGGTTGGAAGGAAACACAGGTTGTTATTCGTTTTTGGATTATTACCATTTTCCTTGTTGTGTTAGGCTTAATGACCTTAAAGTTGCGTTAAACCATGATTCAAAAAGAAGCTGGTGATCACCAGCTTTTTTTATGTTTGGAGAAAATAGATGAATTTATTGATGTGTCCTGTTTGTCGCCAATCATTGAATTTGGTTGAGCGTTCTTGGCGTTGTGAAAAAGGCCATCATTATGATGTCGCTAAACAAGGTTATGTCAATCTGCATGTCGTACAACATAAGCATAGTAAGACACCAGGGGATACTGCAGAGTCGGTATTGGCTCGTCGTGAATTTTTGCAAACAGGTGCTTATCAGCCGTTACAGCAGGCGATTGTTGAACTGTTGCAGTGGCTCAGGCCGAAAACTATTTTAGATATTGGCTGTGGTGAAGGTTATTACACCAGTGCGATGCAAGCGCATACTCAACACTGTATAGGTGTGGATATTGCTAAAACAGCTGTACAACGAGCTGCAAAACTCAACTCCAAAGTCACTTGGGTTGTTGGGACGGGTGCAACATTGCCCGTACAGGATCATTCAATCGACGTATGTACTAGTTTATTTAGTCCAATTCCACAAGAAGAGATCACACGTGTTCTTCAAGAGAATGGTCATCTGATTGTGGTGACACCTGCACCTCGACATCTCTATAGGTTGCGTGAAGCTTTATTTGAGCAAGTAAATTTACACGAACCAGAAAAATTTTTAGAACAGCTAGATGGTCAATTTGAATTACAGCAACAACAACTTGTCGAGAGTGCAATCGAGTTAGATCAACAAGCGCTAAAAAATTTGATTGCTATGACACCTTATGCTTATAAAGCGAATCCTGAACGAAGAATGATTTTAGAACAAGAACAGCACTTCTTAGTGACAGCCGCTTTTCAAATTTATGTATTCCAAAAAAGAAAGAAGCCATCAATTTGATGGCTTCTTTTAAATTTACTTATTGAATATTATTAATTAAATTTTCAATACCATCATGTTCTTTTTGGGGTGATGCTGTTTCCATCGCTGGAACAATAATTTGCTCTTCATCAGATGGTGCTGTATCTGGTAAATCTGAGAAGTCAGTTTGCGCGGAGCGAGTTGGTGCAACAGGAGCAGGACGATAAAGTGGGCGTGCCAACGGTGGGGAAGCGCGATATTCTTTTTGCCCTTCATTTTTCTCCAGTTGTAATTTGTCGAATGAAATTGGATCTTTCGCGTCTTTATCGAAATGTACCCAAGCTGATGGCGTATCTTTAAGCGAATTCGCCATGAAATTCGTCCAAATTGGTAAAGCAGCAACTCCGCCATATTCACGTCGACCGAGTGTACGAGGTTGATCAAAACCAACCCAGGCGATTGCAACTAATTTTCCATTAAAACCTGCAAACCATGCATCTTTGGCATCATTGGTTGTTCCTGTTTTTCCACCTAAATCGTTACGACCGATTTTAAGTGCTGCTCGTCCAGTACCATGCTGAATCACATCGCGTAAAATATTAGCCATATCATAAGCTGAGCTAGATTTTAAAATGCGTTGCGCTTGGCGATAATTACTATTTGTCGTTGCGGCTGTTTGAGAGTTAGATGTAACAGTTTCAGATGCGGCAGATACATCATCTAAAGTTTCATTGGTGATTTCATTTACAGCATCTTGCTCTTGAATAGCATCGGCTGTTGCATAGGCATTTGGATCACTAATACAAGGGATACAAGCGTATTCTGGATTTGCTTCATAAATTACTTTGCCTGATGCATCTTCTATTCGTTTAATAAAATGGGGCTGAATGCGATAACCGCCATTTGCAAAAGTGGCATAGCCTGTAGCCATTTGCACAGGGAGTACTTGAGGTGTTCCTAATGCGATTGTGTAATTACGAGGAATTTGATCTTCTTGTAATCCAAAATCCATAAATAGTTGGCGTGTGCGTTCAATTCCCACAGTTTGTAATAAACGGACAGAAACCGTATTCCTTGACAAATATAATGCACGACGTAAAGGAATCATGCCTAAGTAACGCCCATCGGAGTTTTTTGGAGACCATTTACCAATACTGATGGGGCTATCGTTCACCATGCTATAAGGTGTCATACCACGTTCAAGTGCCAATGCATAAACAAATGGTTTAATAGTTGAACCTGGTTGTCTCCACCCTTGTAACGCACGGTTAAACTTAGATTGATAAAAACTATAGCCGCCAACAACAGCTTCTATGGAGCCATCATTTGGATTCAATGCAATCAATTGACCTTGAACTTTAGGAACCTGTACTAAAGACCAAACGGTTTTGTTTTCATTGGGGCGTAATCGAATAATATCTTTCACTTTAACGATTTGTGAAGCATTGGACATAGCGCCGCCTACGCTGTTCGCATTCCGATAAGGGCGAACCCATGACATTCCTGCCCAATTTACCGTAACTGTTGAGCCATCTTGCATCAAAGCATCAAAAGAATTGTTATTCACTTTTATGACTTGTGCTGGATAGGTATTTGCATATGGGACAAACTGGTTAAGAGGTTTGTCATGTGCTTCTGGTCCACGCCAACCATGGCGGCGATCATAGGCTTCTAAACCGTCTTGAATTGATTCTTCAGCGTAACGTTGACGGTTACTATCAATCGTCGTATATACCTTATATCCTGAATCAATTGCTTGCTCGCCAAAGTTTTCAACCAATTCTGAACGAACCATTTCGCCAACGTACGGGAAAACATTATTGACAGAGCGATTAATCATATTCAGGTTGATTGGCTCAGCAACAGCTTTTTGATATTGACTCTGATTAATATAGCCAAGTTGTAGCATACGCCCTAAAATCCAATTCCGGCGTTCAAGCGCGCGTTCAGGATTGACGACAGGGTTGTATTTTGATGGTGCTTTTGGTAATCCTGCAATCATTGCCATTTGCGCAATGGTAAGTTGATTAATATTTTTGTTGTAATAGATTTGTGCAGCTGCAGCAATTCCGTAAGCATTTTTGCCTAAGAAGATCTTATTGACGTATGAGCTTAGAATTTCTTGTTTGGTAAGATTTTGCTCAATTTTGCGAGCAAGAAAAACTTCAGTTAGTTTGCGTTTTAGCGTTCGTTCTGGGCTCAAATAATAATTTTTTGCCACCTGCATGGTAATGGTTGAACCACCAGTTTGTACATCTGACCCTGTAATAGATTCTGTTAGTGCTCGCCCTAAGCCCTTAAAACTAATCCCATTATGTTCAAAAAATGACGAATCTTCTGCTGCTAGAAATGCATGGATAAACGCTGGTGGAATCTGTTCGTATTTCACTGGAATGGAAAGTTTGCCGCCATATTCTGCAATTAACTTATTATCTGCCGTGTAAACTTGCAATGGTTTTAGTAAAGGTGCCTTTTTTAATGAACTCATATCAGGCAAAGAGGGTGCTAGATAGAGATACATGCCATAAAATCCCATTGGAAGTGAGACTAATATAATAATAAGCATCAAAAAAAATGGACGAACAATACCAGAACTGGATAGCTTTTTCATAATAAGTAAGTTTTAATAAGAGCGAATGGCAAACTAATTATGGTCAGTATATCCTTTAGACATACGGATTGTTAGATGAGATATTGTATCCGTATCAATTAAAGACCAAAACAAATTAGTGAGTTGTATTTTTGGGGATAAAAAAATAAATAGGAATGTACTGTGCTCAGGTTATATCGTAAACCAAATAAGGGGTTAGTGGGTGTCGATATTAGTTCGACAACTGTTAAGTTATTGGAGCTCTCTGTAAAGAACGGTAGATATTGGGTTGAAAGCTATGCTGTGATGCCACTGCCTGAAAACAGTGTCGTAGAAAAAAGCATCATCAATCCAGAAGCAGTTGGTGACGCGCTTGAAAGAGTCGTTAACCTTGCGAATCCGCATACGACGAATGTGGCTATAGCTGTGCCAACTTCAATGGTGATTAATAAAATCATTGAAATGGATGCAGATATGACAGCCGATGAACGAGAAGTTCAAATTCGTATGGATGCTGAGCAATACATTCCGTTCCCATTGGATGAAGTAAGTCTAGATTTTGAAGTCTTATCTGACAAATTAGCAAACCCAAATCGTGTAAATGTATTGTTAGTGGCAACGCGTACAGAAAATGTTGACACACGTGTAGAAGTTCTTGAGCTGGCTAATTTATCTGCAAAAATTGCTGATGTTGAAAGTTATGCCATGGAACGTGCTTTCAGTGTATTCGCAGATACTTTGCCAATCGGTGCAAACACAGTTGGTATTTTAGATATTGGTCATACTATGACCACCTTATCTGTCATGCAGAAAGGTAAAATTATCTATACACGTGAACAGGTATTTGGTGGTCGACAGCTAACCCAGGATGTTCAGAGCCGTTACGGTTTGTCTTTTGAAGAGGCTGGGCGTGCGAAAAAAGAAAGAACACTGCCTGACGACTATGATACGGAAGTGCTCGAACCTTTTTTAGATGCCGTAGTTCAACAGGCAGCTCGCTCACTTCAGTTTTTCTTTTCATCATCACAGTTCAATGAGATTGACCATATTTTATTGGCAGGTGGTAATGCCAATATTCCTGGTTTAGCCAAGTTGTTACAACAAAAACTAGGTTATCGCGTCACCATTGCTAATCCATTCTTACAAATGGGCTTTTCTCCGCAGATTGATATTAAAAAAATTGAAAATGATGCTTCCTCATTGATGGTTGCATGTGGTTTAGCATTGAGGAGTTTTGATTAATGGCAAAGATTAACTTACTCCCTTGGCGTGATGAGCTAAGAGAACAAAAAAAGAAACAGTTCGTTGCATTTTGTGCTGGGGTAGCAGCATTAGGCGTAGTATCAGTTTTTTCTGGGTGGATGTACTTTGACCATAAACTGAATGATCAGGAGCAGGCAAATCAGCTAATTGTAAGTACTAATCAGAATTTAGATACTCAACTTAAGTCATTAGATGGTTTGCAAGAACAACGTAATGCAATCATTGAGCGTATGAAGTTGATTCAAGGCTTACAAGGACAGCGTCCTATTACAGTGCGTTTGGTTGATGAGCTAGTGCGAGTAACACCACCTACAATGTATTTGACAAAATTTACCCGTACAGGTGATAAATTTACCATTGAGGGTAAAGCAGAAAGTCCAAATACCGTTGCTGAGCTTTTGAGAAATCTAGAAGCTTCACCTTGGTATCGTAACGCGTTTATGAATTCTTTCTTGGCGGCAGATGATAAAAAAGATAAAACAACAAGCTCTTTAGTTCCTCGAATCGAAGAAAATTATGGTAGTTTTCTGGTTACTGTCGATTTGGGGGAGATAGGGACAACAGCTGAAGCTGACTCAACTTTAGAAGCAGCAGCATCAGGGACAGCAGGGGTGACAAAATGAACTTAGAAAAATCGGATGATTTAAATCAGGAAGTCGCTGTTGTAAAGAAAAAGAAGATGACGTTCGAGCAATTTTTCCAACAGTTTAATACGTTGGATATGAATAATTATGGGGGGTGGCCTCTATCTGTAAAAATCACTTGTTGGATTTTCGTTTTTCTAGCAGTTATTGCTCTAGGATATTTTATTGTCATTAAAAAACAACTTGACAATATAACCAGCGCGCAAGCACAAGAGCAAAATTTATTAAATGAATTTAAAGAAAAAGATTCTAAATTACGTAATTTGCAGCAATATCAAGCTCAATTACAAGAAATGGAAGCAAATTTCAATCAACAATTAGAACAACTACCGAAAGAAACTGAAATTCCAAGTTTAGTTGAAGATATTAATTTAACTGGTGTGAACTCTGGATTAAAGTTTAAAAATATCCGCTTAGAAAATGAAGTAAAGCAAGAGTTTTTTATTGAGCAGCCAATTAGTATCGAAGCTACAGGTGATTATCACGCCTTTGGTGCTTTTGTTACAGGGATTGCTGCATTGCCGCGCATCGTAACGTTGCATGATTTTGTTGTTGAAGCTGGAAAAGCAGATTCGTTAAAGGCTTCAGACATTCCTGTCGTAAACTACTCAATTAAAGCAAAAACATATCGTTATATTAGTCCTGAAGAGCAAGTTGAGAAAGAATCTATGACTCAACCAGCTACAACGACAACTCCAGCAGTTCAAGGAGGGCAGCACTGATGAATAATTATAAAATAATATCTGCTCTATTTATTACAATTAGCTTGGTTGGTTGTGATTCTCGTATTGATGCTGTAAATCAACAGATGGCTGATATTCGTAATCAACAACCGTTACCTATCGAACCTGCTCCTGTATTTGCTCCAGTACCATTATTTAATTACGCATCGCACCAGTTGAAAAGTCCGTTTATGCCAAGTTCATTAGCTGCTGAATTAAAAATTATGGCAGGTAAGCGTGTTTATCCTAACCTTAACCGGCAGTCACAACCTTTAGAGAGTTATGCTCTTGAGGCCTTGAATATGAAAGGTAGTATGCGTGGTAAGCATAATGACACGATCGCCTTGATTCAAACACCAGATGGTCAGATTGAGCGTGTACAGGTTGGTAGTTATTTGGGTATGAACCAAGGGCGAATCATTAAGATCAACCCGACTCAAATTGATTTAGTGGAGATTGTGCCAGATGGGCGAGAGGGTTATGTTGAAAGACCACGGACGCTCGTTTTAATTGGGCCAATATCTTAGGATTAAGGGAATAACAATGAAAAAACAGTTTAAAAATTCTTTATTTGGGGAAGTCAAGACTATGAGCCATGCATTCCGTCAATTTTCAATGGGTGCAGTCGCAATTGCAATTATGCAAGTTGCATCTGCACAGGTGAGTATGACGAATATTGTTCCAATGAGTTTGGCTGACCAAGGTACAGAAATCCGTGTGATGTTTGATGGTCTGCCACCACAACCACAGGCATATCAATTAGAGCAACCCTCAAGATTGATTTTAGATTTTGATAAGGCACAACAAAATCTAAAACAAAAATCGATCTCTGTATCAACTGCTGAAGCATCATCTATAGACCTTGCAGCAGATGATCAACGTTCACGTTTAGTGGTCAATTTAAAAGAGGCAGGAGCATTTACGACACGTGTTGAAGGGAACACGTTTATTCTTAAAATAAATGCAGTTCAACCAGTAAACGCTGTTCGTAATGCTACGGTTGTCAGACAACCACAGCAAGGTGTATCAAATATTGGTTTCCAGCGCGGTGCTCAAGGTGAAGGATTAGTTGTTGTTGATCTATTGGGTAGTAATACACCTGTAGATGTGCAGCAACAGGGAAGTAAAATTGTTATTAGAACGATGGGAAATAAAATTCCAACGCATTTAGCTCGTCGTTTAAATACCAACGATTTTGCTACACCTGTCGCAAGTGTAGATGCTTATAATGATAAAGGTAACGGTGTTATCACCATTCAGTCTGCTGGTAGTTATGAATATATGGCTTACCAAGCGGAAAATAAATTAACGATTAGTCTTAAGCGTCCTGAAGATAAGTCTCCTGCGAAGGCTAAAGCGCAAGTCTATACTGGAAATAAAATATCCTTAGACTTTCAGGATATCGAAGTACGTCGAGTTCTGCAGTTACTGGCAGATTTCACTAGTATAAATATGGTCGCAGCCGATACGGTTCAAGGCAATATTACTTTACGTCTGAAAGATGTACCTTGGGATCAAGCTTTAGATATTGTTCTTAAGACCAAGAATTTAGATAAACGTCGTAATGGCAATGTAATGTGGATTGCCCCAGTCTCAGAATTAATAAAATCTGAAGAAGAGGAGGCAAAAGCTATTGCACAAAGTATTAAGCTTTCTCCAATACAAACAGAATATATTAAGTTGAGTTATGCAAAAGCTGCAGATGTACTCAAATTAATTGAAGAATCTCGTGATGGTAAAGGTGGAACATCAAATAGAACAGCTAACTCTGACTCATTAGCTTTAGAAAGTCTATTAAGTTCTCGTGGCAGTGCTGTGGCAGATACTCGTACAAATACTTTAATCATTAATGATACTGCACTTAATATTGACAAAATTCGAAAATTGATTGATTTGTTAGATGTGTCAGTAAAACAAGTTATGATAGAGGCGCGTATTGTCAGTGCAAGTACCGATTTTACGAAAGAAATGGGTGTTAAATGGGGGATTCTATCGCAAGGTATTACTAGTAATAATGATTTGTTAGTAGGTGGTAGTGATACTACTTTATGGAACTTAAGAAAGCCTACTAAAGATAGTGATACAGGGGGATGGAAATATGAAATTGAACGTCCTGATAACCTAAATGTTGATTTGGGAGCGGTAACACCTGGCGCAAGTCGGATTGCATTTGGTTTGATTAGCCTGTCTGATTTTATGCTAGATTTAGAGTTGTCTGCTGTTCAAGCTGATGGTTATGGTGAAGTAATTTCAACACCAAAAGTAATGACTGCGGATAAGCAATCAGCAAAAATAGAATCAGGTACAAAAATTCCATATGCTTCTTCAAGTGGTAGTGGTGCAAATGCAGTGCCTAAAACTGAGTTTATCGATGCGACATTAAGTTTGGATGTAACGCCTAGTATTACGCCAGATGGTAAAGTGATGATGAAATTAAATATCACTAAAGATGCACCAAGCACACCAACACCTACAGGTCAATTAACAATTAATAAAAATTCAATTGATACCAATGTATTGGTTGATAATGGTGAAACTGTAGTATTAGGCGGAATTTTTGAACAGGAAAACCTTACTAATCAGACCAAAGTGCCTTTCTTGGGAGATTTACCCTATGTTGGGAAATTATTCCGTCGTGATTCAAAAACAGATAAGAAACGTGAACTACTTATTTTTGTGACACCGAGAATTGTTAATGACACTTTGACGAGAAATCATTAATATATTTTGAATAATCGCAATTAATATAGGTGGCGCGTTGCAAGGCAAAGCGTTTGAAACCCTACCAAATATTTATTTGGTAGGGCCAATGGGGGCAGGGAAAACAACAGTTGGTCGACATTTAGCAGAATTGTTGGGGCGTGAATTCATTGATAGTGATCATGAAATTGAGCGTAAAACAGGTGCTACAATCCCTTGGATTTTTGAAAAAGAGGGTGAATCTGGTTTTCGAGCACGTGAAACTAATGTGTTAAATGACCTAACTGCACGTTCTGCCCTTGTTTTGGCGACTGGTGGTGGTGCGGTAACACAATCGGAAAATCGAAAGTTTTTAAAACAGCGAGGTATCGTTGTTTATCTATATACTCCTGTAGAGCTTCAGCTACAGCGAACTCATCGCGATAAGAATCGTCCATTGTTGCAAGTAGAAAACCCAGAAAAGAAATTAAGGGATTTGTTAACTGTGCGAGATCCACTTTATCGTGAGGTTGCGCATTTCATTGTTGAAACAAATCAGGGTGCAGCGCGAGATTTAGCGCAAAAAATTCTACAGCTTATTTTATCTAAACAAATTTAGTAATTTTCTTGTTGGTCTAATTTTATGCAAACACTACATGTTGAATTGGGTGATCGTCGCTATCCTATTTTTATTGGAAGTAATTTAAATCCCAGAGATTTGCTAGCGCCATATATTCATGGTCGACAAGTGATGTTGGTTTCCAATACAACCGTCGCACCATTATATTTGCAACATTATGCTGATGGATTACGCCAGTTAGATAAACAGATTGCACAATGTATCTTACCCGACGGTGAGCAATTTAAAGACATTGAACATTTGAATTTAATTTTTGATGCGCTTTTGGAATCAGGTTTTAATCGTGATTGCACAGTGCTTGCATTAGGTGGTGGAGTCATTGGTGATATGGCTGGTTTTGCATCAGCTTGTTTCCAGCGCGGAGTGAATTTTATTCAAGTACCAACTACATTATTATCTCAAGTTGATTCAAGTGTGGGTGGGAAGACAGGAATCAATCATCCTTTAGGTAAAAACATGTTGGGTGCGTTTCAGCAACCTCAAGTTGTATTAGCGGATATGGCACAGCTTGATACTTTACCAGACCGTGAACTTTCTGCTGGTTTGGCTGAAGTGATTAAATATGCATTACTAGGCGATGTGGATTTTCTGGTATGGTTAGAACAGAACATGGATGCGCTTGTTGCACGTGATGCGAATTTACTCGCAGAAGCAGTCTATCGCTCATGCGCACATAAAGCTAGAATTGTGGCTAATGATGAAAAAGAGCAGGGTGAGCGTGCACTTCTAAATTTAGGGCATACTTTTGGGCATGCAATCGAATCCTATCTAGGTTATGGGGTATGGTTACATGGTGAAGCGGTTGCAACAGGTATGGTCATGGCGGCAGATTTGTCACACCGTCTAGGTTGGATATCTGCTGAAGATGTTGAGCGTACAAAAAGAATTATTCTACGTGCCCATTTACCGATATCATGTCCACAGATTCCACTCGACGAATTTTTGGCTTATATGTCGCATGATAAAAAAGTGCTCAATGGTCAATTACGTTTGGTTTTACTTAAAAAGTTAGGCCAAGCGATAATTACCAAAGATTTTGATGTGGATTTAATGAAGCAAACGATTCTTGCGAACCAATCTTCATAATCAATATATTGAGAAAAATATGCTTATTTCTAGATCAATCTGGCAAAATATTCAACAATACAGCTGGCTCACGCTTGCAATTGTATGCTTGATTGCTGCATTGGTCTTTTGGGGAATTACTGATGGAGATGCTTTGGTTGAGGTAGATCAACCAGCTAAAACTGAAGTTCAAATTCAACCTGAAAAAGTGACTGCAACTGCTCATCTAGGTGCCTTTTCTAATGAGGTGAAGCCGCTAGATTTAACAACCAGAGTTGTTGTTTCTAATGAGCATGCACCAGAATTTCGTGGCACTAAATTTATTAAAGAAAATCAGCAAAAATGGACGATGGAAATCTTTCGTAGTTCAGATGAAGCAATTGTTAAAAATTTTTTGTTGAGTCGATTAGATCGGAAAAAGTTTATTTATTTCCGCTTAACTGGGGAAGATCAGGCAGAACAATATGTTCTTGTTTATGGTATGTCACCGAATATGGAGGAAGCAAATCATCAGTTTGCTCAATTGAATTTGGTACTTCCGCAATCCGTGCAACCTAAAGCCCAGCAATTATCAAAATATGCAGAGTTTGTGAATGATTTAGGGTTTGATGAATTAAAAACAGCGACAAATCAGCTTTATGATATTCAGTTAAAACCCGCAGCGCTACCTAAAGTGGACGAGAGTTTGTTGGCTGCAGGGGCGGTGGTTTCACAAGGCAGTTTGGGTGTTAGTTCAGAAAAGCCAGCAGTTGATCCTGCAATAGCAACTCAGACAACAGTCACACAGCGTGATGCTCAAGGTAACGTGGTAAACGTCAAACAAAGCCAATCTTCAACACAAAACCCTGAAAAATTGAAAGAAAATTCAGATTCTTCTAAACGCGATGTGGTAGATCCATTCAATTAGTGTTGCACTAATTTTGAGCATAATTGGCGCTATTTTAAGGCGAAATGACTTATTTTGGTGCAAAAAAACCTGATAAGATATAGCTTTAGCCTATTATAAATTAAGGTTATTTTAATTTTTTTAATGATTTAGTAAATTTTCAATTAATTGGTATGTTTTTTGCTTCCTTGTGGTGCTAATTTATCTGCTCATTGCACTTTTTCACACTAAACACCCAATTAATTTAGTGAAATGGAAAGTTTTTGTGCTTTACAAACATTGGTGAAGGTGTAATAACTGAAAACACTTTATATGCTTGAGTACGCTGTTTCTTCTTAAAGAAAGGCGTATATTGCAAATCCGCCAGGAAAAATGTTTTTGCGAAGCATTGAACTTTATATGAGTTGATCGGCAATATCGCAGAAAATGAATTGATTGTTTGTTGCTCGAAAGAGCCATGTTGAAAGAAGGGTACGCTATGCACATGCCATCGCCTAATACTGTAGCTCCCGCTCAAGGCTTATATCAGCCTGATGAGTTTAAGGATAACTGTGGTTTTGGTCTGATTGCCCATATGAAGGGTGAATCAAGCCATCATCTGGTCGAAACTGCGATTCACAGTTTAAGTTGCATGACGCACCGTGGTGGTATTGCCGCGGATGGTAAAACAGGAGATGGTTGCGGATTGTTATTGGCAATGCCAAAACAATTTTTCCGTGAAGAAGCTCAGAAGCTAGGCAGTAATCTAACGGAGATTTTTGCTGCAGGCACAGTATTTTTGAATATTGACCCTGCTTTAGCTCAAAATGCAAAGAACATTTTAAATAAAGAAATTGCAGCAGAAGGTTTAACGGTTGCGGCATGGCGTGTTGTACCAACAAATAATGATGCTTTAGGTGAAATTGCATTACAATCACTCCCAGCATTTGAACAAATTCTAGTGAACTGCCCAATGGGTTTGACTGAAGTTGAATTTAACCGCAAGTTATTTTTAGCTCGTCGCCGTGCAGAACAACAATTACAAAACGACCCATTATTCTATGTGACCACACTTGCAACAACTGTTATCACATATAAAGGCTTAATGATGCCAGCAGCAATTGCTGACTTCTATACCGACTTAGCTGATGAACGTCTAAAATCGCATATTGTGGTATTCCATCAGCGTTTCTCAACCAATACTTTGCCACGTTGGCCATTGGCTCAGCCATTCCGTTATCTTGCGCATAATGGTGAAATTAACACCATTACAGCAAACCGTAACTGGGCATTGGCTCGTACGCCGAAGTTTGAAAATCCATTACTGCCGGGTTTAACTGAGTTAAATCCGATTGTAAACCGTACTGGTTCGGATTCATCAAGCCTAGACAATATGCTTGAAATTCTTGTTGGTGGCGGAATGGACTTATTCCGTGCACTTCGTATGCTCGTTCCACCAGCATGGCAGAATGTTGAAACTTTAGATGCTGATCTACGTGCATTCTATGAATTTAACTCTAAGCATATGGAAGCTTGGGATGGTCCAGCAGGTCTTGTGATCCAAGATGGTCGTCACGCGATTTGTATGTTGGATCGTAATGGTTTACGCCCTGCACGTTGGGTGATCACCAAAAATGATTACATCACGCTTGCATCAGAGATTGGTGTATGGGGTTATGAACCAGAAGATGTTGTGTCTAAAGGTCGTGTTGGTCCTGGTCAAATTTTAGTTGTAGATACTTTGACAGGCAAAGTGCTTGATACGAAAGATGTCAGCAATCACCTTAAAAACATGCGTCCGTATCGTGAATGGTTGCGTGACCATGCGATTCGTTTGAAAGCAGATCCTCAGCTTGAAGAACAATTGAGTGATCAGGGTTTAACTGGTGATGCATTAAAAGCGGCTCAAAAAATGTTTATGGTGACATTTGAAGAGCGTGATCAGATTTTGCGTCCAATCGCAGAAAGTGGTCAGGAAGCTGTTGGTTCAATGGGTGATGATACGCCAATGGCAGTCTTGTCTCGTCAAGTTCGCCATGTATCAGACTATTTCCGTCAACAGTTTGCGCAAGTGACTAACCCACCAATCGATCCATTACGTGAATCGATCGTAATGTCATTGGAAACATGTTTGGGTCGTGAGCAAAATGTGTTTGAACAGGGCCCTGAACACGCTGACCGCATCATTATTTCAAGCCCTGTATTGTCACATTCAAAAATGCAGCAGCTTCGTGATGTTGAAAAAGAACGTGCGGGTTATGCTGTTGCTGATATCAATCTGAATTATGCAGAAACCGAAGGTTTACAAGCCGCAGTTGCACGTATTTGTGAAGAAGCTGCACAAGCTGTTCGTGATGGTAAAACTTTAATCGTTTTGACCGATAAAAATATTCGCGAAGGTTTCTTGCCAGCAAACTCAGTATTGGTAACTGGTGCAGTACATCATTACTTAATTCAAGTTGGTTTACGTACTGATGCAAATATTTTGGTTGAGACAGGTTTCGCACGTGATCCACATCAATTTGCAGTACTGCTAGGTTTTGGTGCGACAGCAATTTACCCGTATTTAGCTTATGACGTGATTAATGATTTGGTTGCGAAAGGCGAATTATTGGGTGACCCGATTTATGCGCAAGCAAACTTCCGTAAAGGGATTGAGAAAGGTCTATTAAAAGTTCTTTCTAAAATGGGGATCTCGACAGTTGCTTCTTATCGTGGCGGCCAACTGTTTGAAGCAGTAGGTTTGTCATCTGAAGTCGTGGATAAATGTTTCCTTGGTGTACCAAGCCGTATCCAAGGTGCGACTTTCGCTGATTTAGAAAATGACCAGAAAAAATTGGCAAGCACAGCTTGGTCAAATCGCAAGCCAATTGATCAGGGTGGTTTACTCAAATTCGTATTCGGTAAAGAGTACCATGCGTTCAACCCTGATGTGATTAACTCATTGCATAAAGCGGTTCGTTCAGGTCAATATCAAGACTTTAAAGAATATGCTGAGCTAGTAAACAACCGTCCAGTTGCTACGATTCGTGACTTATTCAAGTTAAAAACAACCGATTCGATTGCGATTGATCAAGTTGAAACGATTGAAGAGATTCTACCTCGTTTTGATTCTGCGGGAATGTCTTTGGGTGCATTATCTCCAGAAGCACATGAAGCAATTGCAATTGCGATGAATACGATTGGTGGTCGTTCGAACTCTGGTGAGGGCGGTGAAGATCCTGCACGTTACGGCACGATTCGTAACTCGAAAATTAAACAGATTGCATCAGGTCGTTTTGGTGTAACTCCTGCGTACTTAACCTCTGCTGAAGTGTTACAGATTAAAGTGGCACAGGGCGCGAAACCAGGTGAGGGTGGTCAGTTACCAGGTGGTAAAGTGAATGGTTTAATTGCACGTTTACGTTACTCAGTACCGGGTGTGACTTTGATTTCTCCGCCTCCGCATCATGACATTTACTCAATTGAAGATTTGTCACAATTGATCTTTGACTTGAAGCAAGTCAATCCTCAAGCGATGGTATCGGTAAAACTAGTATCAGAGCCAGGTGTTGGAACGATTGCGGCTGGTGTGGCAAAAGCCTATGCAGACTTTATTACCATTTCAGGTTATGACGGTGGTACAGCAGCATCTCCACTTTCATCGATTCACCATGCGGGCTCGCCTTGGGAACTTGGTTTAAGTGAAGCGCATCAAGCACTTCGTGTCAATGACTTGCGTGGTAAGGTTCGTGTTCAAACGGATGGTGGTTTAAAAACTGGTTTAGACGTGATCAAGGCAGCTATTTTAGGTGCTGAAAGCTTTGGTTTTGGTTCTACGCCAATGATCGCATTAGGTTGTAAATACCTACGTATCTGTCACTTGAATAACTGTGCAACTGGTGTCGCAACACAGCAAGACCATTTACGTAAAGAGCATTATATTGGCGAACCAGAAATGCTGATCAACTTCTTCAAGTTTATTGCTGAAGAAACACGTGAATGGTTGGCTGCTTTAGGTGTTGCATCACTCAAAGATTTGATTGGTCGTGTTGATTTGCTTGAGGTTTTACCAGGCGAAACTGAAAAGCATGCGCATCTTGATCTCAGCGCATTATTGACATCACATCCTGCTGCTGAAGGCAAAGCTCAGTATTGCCAAGTTCAAGGTAATGCGCCATTTGATAAAGGTGTATTGGCTGAGAAAATGGTGGCTGAGATGTTACCAGCAATTGAAGCAGGTACAGGTGGTTCGTTTAACTTCACTGTCGGTAACTGTGACCGTTCGATTGGTGCGCGTATTTCTGGTGAAATTGCACGTCGTTATGGCAACTTGGGTATGGAAAACAGTCCAGTAGTCATGAATCTTGTAGGTACTGCTGGTCAGTCACTTGGTGTTTGGAACGCTGGTGGTTTGCATATCAAACTTGAAGGTGATGCAAACGATTACGTGGGTAAAGGTATGGCGGGTGGTCGTGTCTCGATCTTCCCACCAAAAGGTTCACCGTTCCAAACACAAAATACTGCAATCATCGGTAACACTTGTTTGTATGGTGCGACTGGCGGTAAGTTATTTGCTGCGGGTACTGCGGGTGAGCGTTTCGCTGTTCGTAACTCAGGTGCTTTTGCAGTCATTGAAGGTGCTGGCGATCACTGCTGTGAATATATGACAGGTGGTGTGGTAACTGTCTTAGGTAAAGTTGGTCATAACTTTGGTGCGGGTATGACAGGCGGTTTCGCTTATGTCCTTGACCTTGATAACGACTTTGTTGACTACTATAACCATGAGTTGATTGACCTAAATCGTATCTCGACTGAGGCGATGGAAGATCATAAAGAAAACCTCCTCCGTATTCTTGATGAACATATTCAAGAGACAGGAAGTGCTTGGGCATACAAAATCCGTAATGAGTTCGACTTCTATAGTCGTAAGTTCTGGCTTGTAAAACCAAAAGCTGCTAATTTGCAATCGCTTTTGAAAACAACCCAAGCTGATCCACAATAATTCCACGACTGCAAAGACATAGGCAGGTGCAGAGGTGAAGGACACCACTGCGCCTACCCACGGAGAGAGACATGGCAGAACGCCTCAATAATGACTTTCAATTTCTGGATGTACCACGTCAAGATCCAGAGAAAAAAGATATTACTGTCCGCAAAGCAGAGTTTGTGGAAATTTATAAACCTTTTACAGCGGAAGTGGCTGCAAACCAGACTCATCGTTGTTTAGGGTGTGGTAACCCATATTGTGAATGGAAATGTCCTGTACATAACTACATTCCAAACTGGTTAAAACTGATTGCTGAAGGTCAAATTTTTCAAGCAGCTGAACTTTGCCATCAAACCAATACCTTGCCAGAAGTTTGTGGTCGTGTATGTCCACAAGACCGTTTATGCGAAGGTGCATGTACCTTAAATGACGGCTTTGGTGCAGTCACGATTGGTAATGCAGAAAAATATATCAATGATACAGCGTTCGCTTTAGGCTGGCGTCCAGATATGTCTGGCGTGAAATGGACCAATAAAAAAGTTGCAATTATTGGTGCAGGTCCAGCAGGTTTAGGCTGTGCTGATATCCTTGCCCGTGGCGGTGTAAAACCAGTTGTATTTGATAAACGTCCTGAGATTGGTGGTTTACTTACATTTGGTATTCCAGAATTTAAAATGGAAAAAGATGTGATGAAACGTCGTCGTGAAATCTTCACGGGGATGGGTATCGAATTCCGCTTAAATACTGAAATCGGTGTTGATGTAACGATTGAACAACTGCTTGCTGAATACGATGCCGTATTTATGGGGATGGGAACTTATACCTACATGAAAGGTGGTTTCCCTGGCGAAGATCTTGATGGTGTTTACGATGCCCTAGATTTCTTAATTGCTAACGTCAATCGTTGCCAAGGTTGGGAAAAAGATCCAAGCGAATACATCAGTGTTGATGGTAAGAAAGTGATTGTTCTGGGTGGTGGTGACACTGCAATGGACTGTAACCGTACTTCATTACGCCAAGGTGCGCATGATGTGACATGTGCTTACCGTCGTGACGAAAGCAACATGCCGGGTTCTGCGCGCGAAGTGAAGAATGCCTATGAAGAGGGTGTAAAATTCCTATTCAATCGCCAACCGATCGAGATTGTGGGCGAGAATGGAAAAGTGACTGGTGTTAAAGTGGTCACTACCCAAATGGGTGAGCCTGATAGCCGTGGTCGTCGTAGTCCTGAACCTGTTCCGGGTTCTGAAGAAATTTTACCAGCAGATGCGGTATTACTTGCATTTGGTTTCCGTCCAAGTCCTGCTGATTGGTTTGGTTCTGCAAACGTAAGTTTAGATGGTTCAGGTCGTGTTGTTGCGGCAGAACAACAAGAATTTAAATTCCAAACATCTAATCCAAAAATCTTCGCTGGCGGAGATATGGTGCGTGGTTCAGACCTTGTTGTGACTGCAATTTGGGAAGGCCGCCAAGCAGCAGAAGGTATTTTGGATTATTTAGGTGTCTAATTCATCTTTTTAGTTTGATTGCGATAAAGCCTGCTCAAGCAGGCTTTATTTTTTTCATCTTATCTTTTTGGTAGTTTTAGCAAATCTTGTAAGCTTTTTGCCCTGTCGCTGATCATTTTTCAGCATGATACTCGAAGACCAATCAGGAAATTGTGCAGGCAATAAAGATGGCTCTTGTAAATGCAAATTCAGAGAAAATTATTTAAATCTTCCCAAGGCATTGGGGGTTACAGTACAACGGTTACACTTCTCAGATGATTCTATGCAATGATATAAAGATTTCAACAAATAAATGTTACACAGCGAACAAAAAATCACACTAGAATGAATTATTGAAAAAATATAAAGAAAAACCTGAGGATAAATTTTTATGAAAGTTATTAAGAAAACCGCATTAGCAACCGTATTAGCAAGCAGCTTGTTGTTCACAGGTTGTGGTTATAATACGTTGCAAGTGAAAGATGAAGCTGTGAGTGCTTCATGGTCAGAAGTACAAAACCAGTATCAACGACGTGCTGACCTTGTTCCCAATCTTGTCAATGTGGTTAAGGGTTATGCTAAACATGAAGAGCAAGTGCTCACAGAGGTGACTCAAGCACGCTCGAATGTTGCGGGTTTAAAAGTGGATAAAGAAGTTTTAGAAGACCCAGCGCTATTCGAAAAATATCAACAAGCACAAAGTCAATTGACAGGTGCATTATCTCGTTTAATTGCTGTTTCTGAAAATTATCCAGATTTAAAAGCCAATGAACAATTCCGTGATTTACAAGCACAATTGGAAGGTACAGAAAATCGAATCGCTGTTGCTCGTAATCGCTATATTACGACCGTGCAAGATTACAATTCATATGTGCGTCAGTTCCCACAAGCAATGACAGCAAAAGTCATTGGTATGAAAACCAAAGAGAACTTTAAAGCAGAGCAATCTGCGCAACAAGCGCCAACAGTTTCATTTAATTAAGATTTGAAATTGTTCTTGATGGGTTTGGAGTTGCCATATGTTGGAAAAAATTAGACAAAAACTTAAGCAGCTTTCGGCTGTTCTCATGATTGTTTTTGTAACACTATTTTTTCAACATACAGTTTGGGCTGAGGTTGCGACTGCAACGGATGAAACTGATTTAGTTGTTGCAGGTAAAATGATTCAGCAGCCACAACAAAATCAATCACAACCAAACACTACAGCACAACAAGCACCTATTTTACCGCAAGTTGCCAATGATATGGCTGAGGGTGAATCCATACGTGGTTTACCGACTTTAAACCAACCTGTGATTGATCAGGCTAAGATATTGAACGAGGCTGAAGTACAGCAACTCAATCAAAAAATACTGACCTTGTATCAGCAGGGTAAAGCTCAGATTGGGGTGATTATTGTACCAACGACAGGACAGGAAGCTATTTTTGATTTTGCTTTACGTACAGGTGAAAAATGGCAATTAGGTTCTGCTAAACGTGATAATGGTTTGTTGATGGCAATTGCAGTCAATGATCGCAAAATTCAGATTCTAACAGGCTATGGTCTCGAAGGTGTTTTACCTGATGTGGTACTGAGCCGCATTATTCGTAATCAGATCACACCCTCTTTTAAACAAGGTCAGTATGCACAAGGAATCTCATCAGGTTTGGATGAAATTGGCCGTATTGTAAACCAAGATCCAGAAATTGCCCAACAGGCTGCCCAAGAATTAAAAGACCGTCATGAACAAGCTTTACGTGAGCAACAAGCGAAAGATAATACGCTAACTATGGCGCTATTCATCCTGATTGCTGGTGTTGTCGGTTCATTCATTGTTGGCAACCGTTTAAGCGCCTCCACTGCGGCAGTAGCTGCAACTGTTGCGGGACTAGTCAATGGTGCTGGTCTTGTGATGAGCCTGTTATTAGGCATCGGAATTTTCTTTCTACTGATTACTTCATTGGCACAGCTTATTTTTCAAGCTTTTCTATCTGGAGGGGGGCGAGGTAGAGGAGGTTTTGGTGGCGGCAGTGGAGGCGGTTATAGTGGCGGCGGTGGCAGCTTTGGCGGGGGAGGAGCATCAGGCTCATGGTGACAAAGACGGATACAACGGAAATCATTACGCAATCGAAACTGGAAGAATATGCACAACCTAGTCTAAAACGTTGGTTCAAACATTTTTTCTATATTTCTTCTGCATATCGTTTTTTTAATAAAAAAGACCGCTTAGAGATTGCACAAGCTGTTCAGCAAGCCGAGAAAGGGCATGTCGGTGAAATTCAAGTGGTAATAGAAGGGCATATACCCTGTTCACAGGCTTATCATCAAAACACACGGCTACGTGCTCAGCAGCTATTTGCCGAATTAGGTGTATGGGATACTGAATTGAATAGTGGGGTTCTGCTTTATTTGAACCTTTGTGAGCGCAAAGTTGAGATTGTGATTGATCGTGGTCTTAAAAATGCGACTCAAACTGAGATTTGGAATCAGATTTGTCAGCGTATTGTTTATCAACTTGCTCAAAAACAACATTTAGAAGCCATCAAAAGCGGAATTTGTGAGATTGGTCAAGTGTTAGATCATTATTTTATCAAAAATCAAAATAATCATGAAAATGAGTTACCTGATGAGCCTATTATTTTAAATTAGATATGATTATCAGCTAATCCACTTTGATTCGCTTATTGCTATCATATTCGTGCGTAAAGAAAGCTTCATAATTTATCATTTGTAATAATATGCCCTTTTATCTTCTGATAAATGGAAGAAGTAAAAGTGATTATTTTTGTGTGATTTGTGTCATGAAATCTAAATTCTATAAGATATAAATCATAGTTGAGTTTTAGGATTTAGACGAATAAAGTGTTAAAGCTGTCAATATTTGTCACTTTATCCCCAAAAATATGGTGTTTGAGTTATTTCGTAGCAATAATAATATTCTTTTAAGTCTCTGTTTTTTTGAGTTAAAATTGGCTAAGCTAAGGATTGGCATAGAACATGCTAAATACAAAGTAGCTAAAAAGGCTTATAAAAATTTAATACATTGGAGAAATGTTATGAAATCAATGCAAAAGGGTTTTACTCTTATCGAATTGATGATCGTTGTAGCGATCATTGGTATTTTGGCTGCAATTGCACTTCC
>NZ_NHRP01000010.1:0-47000 GCF_002165385.1 Acinetobacter sp. WCHA39 | reverse complement strand
CAATGCAAAAGGGTTTTACTCTTATCGAATTGATGATCGTTGTAGCGATCATTGGTATTTTGGCTGCAATTGCACTTCCTGCTTACCAAGACTATACAGTGCGTACACGTATCACTGAAGGTTTGGGTCTTGCTGAATCTGCAAAATCAGCGATTCAAACTGACGGTTCTGCATCTGCGGCGGATCTTACTCGTACTGCAAATACATGGAATGCTCAGGCAGCAGGTACAGGTGCTAACTCTAAATATGTGAACTCTGTTCAAATGAATGCTGGTACTGGTTTAATTACTATCGTATATAACGATCAACAAGTTGGTTTGGCTGCCGGAGAAAGAACGATTACTTTAACGCCATGGGTACGTAGTGGTGCTGCAGGTGCTGGTGAATCATTAGCTGCTGCAATTGCTGCTGGTCGTACCGGTACAATTGACTGGGGTTGTGCTTCTGAAACAAATGCAACAGCTACAGCAAGTGGTATCACTGTAGTTGCTTTAGCTGGAGCAGGTGTACGTGCTAAATACGCTCCAGCAGCTTGCCGTTAATTAATACAATAAAGTTGTATTAATTGTATTCTTTTAAAGATATATGTTTTAAGTTAGAATCGTATAAGCCAAGGATCGGCATATAACATGTTAAACATAAACTAGCTGAACAAAGCTTGTAAAAATTTATACATTGGAGAAATGTTATGAAAGTAATGCAAAAGGGTTTTACTCTTATCGAATTGATGATCGTTGTAGCGATCATTGGTATTTTGGCTGCAATTGCACTTCCTGCTTACCAAGACTATACAGTGCGTACACGTATCACTGAAGGTTTGGGTCTTGCTGAATCTGCAAAATCAGCGATTCAAACTGACGGTTCTGCATCTGCGGCGGATCTTACTCGTACTGCAAATACTTGGAATGCCCAAGCTGCTGGTACTGGTGCGAACTCTAAATATGTAAACTCTGTTCTTATGGACGGTGGTACTGGTTTGATTACTATCGTATATAACGATCAACAAGTTGGTTTGGCTGCCGCAGAAAGAACGATTACTTTAACGCCATGGGTACGTAGTGGTGCTGCAGGTGCTGGTGAATCATTAGCTGCTGCAATTGCTGCTGGTCGTACCGGTACAATTGACTGGGGTTGTGCTTCTGAAACAAATGCAACAGCTACAGCAAGTGGTATCACTGTAGTTGCTTTAGCTGGAGCAGGTGTACGTGCTAAATACGCTCCAGCAGCTTGCCGTTAATACATTCCTAAAAAATGCAGCCTTAGGGCTGCTTTTTTTTATTCAAAATAAATGATTAGATGTAATAAAAATACGAATAAAGTGACGTTTTAGGTTACCTTCTTTTTTTTTGATAAATATAAGTTGCTGTAAAATAAAATTTTAATTTATGGTACGCTTTTTGATTGTAAAATAATAATAAATGGGATTATGGGGTGGAGTATGCAAAAGGGATTCACACTGATTGAGTTGATGATCGTTGTTGCAATTGTGGGTATTTTGGCTGCAATAGCAATGCCTGCGTATCAGGATTATACGGTTCGTACTCGTGTCGTTGAGGGGATTGGTTTGGCTGATCAAGCAAAACAGGCAATATCGATTGAAGCGATTATTTCGGCAGCAGATTTACAGCGTGTAGCGCAAGCTTGGAATGCACAAGCTGTAGGTACTGGGGCAAATAGTAAATATGTGAATAGCATACAAGTTGATGAAGTGACAGGTGAAATTGAAATAACATTTAACCCGACTCAAGTTGGTATTGCTGCAACAGAAAATACGTTGATGCTGAGCCCTTATATTCGGGCAACCAATGGTAATGCACTAACTTTATTGGCTGCTTTGACTGCAGGTCGCAGCGGATCAGTTGACTGGGCTTGTTCATCGCAAACACAACAATCTGCTATAATGCAAGGCATGCCAGGAGCAACGTTAGGTACAATTCAGCCAAAATATGTTCCAGCAGCATGTAGGTGATTTTAGAAGGAATTTAATTAAAAAATGCAATCAGCAAAGACAAAATTTGTTATAACGCACTTATTTTTTTCATTGTGTGTTGCATTGTGCGTCGTCGTACTTATTTTTGTTTTTTGGTACCCGTTGCCTTTGAATAAAGCGACTGGAGTCACGCATATTTTTTTAATGATGCTCGCAATAGATATTGTTTTAGGTCCCTTTTTTACTTGGTTGGTTTATAAAGAAGGAAAAAAGACTTTAGTATTTGATTTAGTAGTTATTATTTTGATCCAAATCGCTGCACTGGGTTATGGAATTTATAATATTGCACAAGGGCGTCCAGTATGGATTGTGTATAGTGTTGATCGATTTGATCTTGTTAGGAATAATGAGCTTTATACAAAAAATATTGACCATGCTCAAAAAAAATATCAACAAACATCTTGGTTAACACCACAGTTTGCAGCAATTGAGTTTTCGAAAGATCAAAAACAACGTAATGCAGATATGTTTGATGAGGTATTGGGTGGGGTTGATATTTCCCAACGACCAGAACGTTATGTAGCGATTGATAAAGCTAAAGTACAAATTCAGAAACGAGCGCAAGATTTGGTATTATTATCGAAATATAATGATCCTGATTCTGTAAAAAAGATATTAAATAAATATCCAAAAGCAAATGCTTTTGTTCCATTAAAAGCAAATGCAGTAGATATGACTGTGTTAATTCATAAAGAAACTGCCGAGGTAATTGAAATTGTAGATTTACGACCTTGGAAATTAAATTAAATTTATTCGATTTTGAAAATTTGTTTAAATGAGCTTCGATGTATAATCTATCGAAGCTCATTTTTTTATGTCGATATGCAAATTCTTTGTAGTGTAGTTGCAGCTTTGCTGATTAGTTTTGCTTGGCTGTCACCATTTCATACCTATCCCTGGGTGACATTTTCCAGTGAGCTAGCAAGCTTCGGAGCTGCTTTGGCGTTACTGGGTGTTCTGCTCAAACAAAATATTAAAATTCCTAAACCACAACTTATGATGTTGCCTTTGCTTTTGATTCCTGTATTTCAATGGCTATTTGGAGTCGTTCCAGATTTTAGTGTGGCATTGCTAAGTTTTTCATATGTTTTTATGTTTTGGTTGATGATGATAGGTGGGTATAACCTGTCCTCTACATCTCAAAATCGTGAACGCTCCATGCAAGGGTTGAGTTATGTGGTGTTAAGTGTTGCTTTTATAAGTAGCTTGATTGCGATTGTTCAATGGTTGAATCTAGAGTCAAACTTTAATTGGGTTATTCAGCTCAAAGGCAACCGCCCATATGCCAATTTTGGTCAACCCAATAATTTAGCTACATTTTTGATTATAGGTTTAATGGGTGCATTGTTCTTATATGAAAAGCATAAAGCATCTTTATGGCTGCTTATTCCATCAAGCTTATCTATCTTATTTGCGATTTGCTTAACACAATCACGGACTTCCTTGCTAGTCTGTATTTTTATTTGTATCTATTGGGTGATTAAGCAATATAAGAATAAACCAAGGCTTAATTTTATTAAGTTATTTGGTTGGGCTGCTACTTATTTTTTAATTGCGGGCTATTTATTGCCTATTATCGCACAAGTCATGACGACAAGTGTTGGAGAGGCGGTAACCCATACAGCATCACTAGCACAACGTGCAGGTTCAGGGCATGAGCGTCTTGGGATGTGGATGCAAATTATACATGCCATAGGTGAGCGTCCGTGGTTTGGTTATGGCTGGAATCAAACAAGTGTCGCGGTTGTGGAAAGTATTCATTTTAATACCGTACAAGTTTGGTTTAATAGCGCGCATAATATCGTGTTAGATCTTTTGGTTTGGAATGGTTTGCCATTAGGCTTTTTAATTATTGCGTACTTTGCGATTTGGTTATTTTGGTTAAGTAAAAATGCAAAAGATACAATTTCGATTGTGGCAATATTGATGGTGAGTGCAATTTTGATGCATGCGATGTTGGAGTTTCCGCAGCGCTATGCTTACTTTTTATTGCCAATGGGTTTTTTGTTGGGGTTAATTCAAGCTCAAACGCCAAATTTAAACGGTGTTAGCTTACATCGAAATATTATTCGTTGTGTATGGCTCGTTTCTCTGATTGTCTTACTTTTGATTTGGCGAGATTACAAACTGTTCCAAGAGAATAGTAAATTGGTTTTTAAGCAAAAAACAGTTTCAGAAGAGATATTCGGTAGTTCTAAAATATTGATACTTACTCAATTTCAGCAAAGATTAGATTGGATTGCTTTAAAGCCTCAGACATTGATGTCTGATTCAGATCTAAGCGTAATTGGCGAAATGGTTGAAAATAAGGCCACACCTTATAATTTAAAAAAATATGCACAATTACTTGTTTATAATCATAAGCTTGATGAAGCGGAGCAACAATTATTTGTTTTACAACAATTGTATAAGCAAAAAATAAGTTTGGCAGAAATTATGGAATTAAATAATAAATAAAGTTGTAAAATTCATCTACTTTATCTTTTAAGGGATAAAGTAGATGACATGCTTTAAATTTGGCTTTGGATATAGTTTTCGATGCCAACATTTTCAACTAAATCAAGTTGTGTATCGAGCCAATCCCAATACTCTTCTTCTTTCTCTAAAATTTCCTGAACTAAATCACGTGTAACGTAGTCTTGTTGTGCTTCAGCAAGTTCAACAGCTTGTTTAATCGCTTCAATGTTTTCTTTTACTTTACGAATGTCACAATTGAGGACTTCGATGGTATGTTGCCCAATATACAATTTACCTAGATGCTGTAAATTAGGTAGGCCTTCTAAGAATAAGATCCGTTCAATGACTTTATCCGCATGCTTCATTTGACGAATTGATTCTTTATATTCAGCGGAGCCAAGTTTTTCAATTCCCCAGTCATTAAACATACGAGAGTGTAAAAAATATTGGTTAATTGCAGTTAAATGGTGATAAAGCACCTGATTCAGTTGATTAATCACGTCTCGATTGCCTTTCATTGCACTTACTCCATAACACCATGATGCCCTAGTTTTTAAGGCAATTTATATGATTTTAATCAACAAATAATAATCTGACGAGTGGTTTATAGAACGGCAAATGAAAATCACAATCAAAATACGAAAAGCATTTTGGATTCGTACTAGAGTGAATAACTGAAATAAAAAAACCGCTTATCTGAGGAATGGTTAAAGTTCGACAAGAAGCAGTGTAGTCGTAAACAAATCGTTAAATGAGATTGTTGAGATATTGGATTAATTTAGATTATGCGGCAACTGAAATGCGAGCAGCTATTTCTGCGAGCTCATCACTAATAATAGAACGGGCTTCGGGTGCACAACGACCACAGCAAGTGCCCAAGTCGAGTAAATCACGAATTTCACGATAACTTTCAGCGCCGTTTGCAACAGCGTCTTTGATATCTTGATCTGTGATTCCACGGCATAAACAGACATACATGGGAGTGATCCACAAATATTAATGCGATAATTGATATTATTGATAATTGTTATCGTTTGTCAATGAATTTCATTCTTAGAGTGAATATATTCTTATTGAGAATTTGAATAAAAAAATACCACCTGATCGGTAGTATTCTTTCTTTATTTTATCTATTTGATAAATATCGCATTTAATTCTGTATTGGAATAATAACAATACCATCCATTTCGACTAATGCACCTTTAGGTAGGCTTGCGACACCCAAAGCTGCACGAGCTGGATAGGGCTGGGCAAAATATTCGCCCATAATTTGATTCACCAATTGGAAGTGAGAAAGATCTGTAAGGAAGATATTCAATTTAGCGATATCTGCTAAGCTGCCACCTGCGGCTGCACATACTGCTTTTAGATTGTCGAATACACGACGAATCTGAGCCTCAATACCTTCTACAAGTTCCATACTGTATGGGTCTAAGCCAATTTGACCTGAAAGATAGAGCGTATTGCCAACAAGAATTGCTTGAGAATATGTTCCGATAGCAGCAGGGGCGTGTTCAGTATGAATAACTTGACGTGACATTAAGCTCTCCTATGTCATTGTTTCTATCTTAAACAATGTGACTTTAACACAAAAGTTTGGCTCCGAAACGGTCGAATACTGCTTAGTCGCAATTGTTTGCAAATGATTCATTCGCTTTAAGAATAAGGAATCTTTTAATTTTAGGTCTGGGTGAACATCGTCTATTAAACGATTAACTGACTTTGGCAACCTCTGGTTGGGCGATTGGCATATTTAATCGTTCAATCCGTGGGAAGCCAAAATGCATGCGTAAATCACGAATAATTTGGGCAATTTGATTTCGATTGCTCACGACTATATTCACATAGGTTTTCTGGTCTTGTGAATAGACCATTTCTACGCCTGTTTTGGCCTTTCGGCATTGATAAATCAGGTCAGAAATTTGTTCGTCACTCATCGTCATATGAATACATAAGAAAGCACTAAAGCGAACATCATCAATTTCTTCTGATTGCCAGTGTAAGGGCATAATGTTTTCAGGATGGAGGTGCTGTTCATGCAGTAAATTACGGCAGCGTGAACGGTGTACGATTAAACCACGTCGAGATAAATGTCCCTGAATTGGATCGCCAAGCACAGGATTGCAACAGTGTGCATATTTTACATCAACACCCTCAGTTCCTAAAATCAAGCGATCAGAAGTTTCATGATGCTGAGAATGGTAATCTTGAGCAAATAAATGATTTGCAACCAATTGAGGTAATAAATCCCCAACTGCGATTTGTTCAAATAGCGTATCTTTATTAGCTAAATGTCGCCACTCAAGTACACTAATCCAGTCTTCTGCTGAAAGGTCATCTATAGAGCGATGAAATAGTTTTAAAGCGCGATTAAGTGCTTGTTGACCGACAAGACGTTGCTCATCAATGTCTTGTTCTCTTAACAAATTCTGTAATGCACGGCGTGCTTTTTGAGTATTAATAAAACTGAGCCAATCTGGATTCGGTGTTGCTAATACGTCTGTGATAATTTCAACTACTTGTCCGCTATGCAATGGGGTTGAAAGAGGACGAATTTCACCATCCACTTTTGAGCCAACGGCATGATTGCCTAAAAACAGGCTGGCTGAGTAGGCGAAGTCGACGACAGTCGCGCCTTGAGGAAGTTCATGTAATTGGCCGTGTGGCGTATAGACCCAAATTTTTTCCTGATGTAAATAATCAAGTAAGTCACTAAAAGTGGTTTTTGCACAATCACTGTCTATGAGCGTATTTAGGTTCTGCATCGAAGCTTGAATTGCCGAACGGCATGCTTGAGGTGCATTCTCCCCGAGTACTACACCAAAACGAGCAGCTTTACGCATTAATTCGGTTTGGATCGTCAAAGATAATGTTGTTTTTTCACCTTTTAGCTTAATCATTAATGATTGATTACCACCCGGTAATGGGCGGCGAATATAATCGTTATATTGTAAAACTTGGAAATTATCTTTTAATGCTTCAACGAGACGATCACAGTCTGCAATGCTATTTAAAATAATTTCAAAGGCATGGCTATGACTGAGCTCATTTAAATCAATTTCACTTTTTACGAAATGACGTAGTAATTCAATATTATTATTTTTCTTTTTAATACGACCTTGTAGATTATATTTTTTAAGCAAATCTGATAATTTTTGCTCCCATACTGCTTGGTATTCACAACGTTTGGGTTTGGTTTCTAATAATGCGGCTTGCACATCATTAAACATGTCCAAATCAAGATTTTGATAACATAAGTGTTCTAGGTTATCGGCCATTTCATTCATACCGACTAAACGTGCCATAGGTACGAAAATATCAAAGGTTTCTTGCGCGATACGTGCTCGTTTATCTGGACGTAATGCGCCTAAAGTTGTCATATTATGATAGCGATCTGCGAGTTTAATAATAATGACACGTGGATCTTGTAAGGTGGCTTGTAGAATTTTGCGGAATGATGCCGCCTTATTATATTCCTTATCACTAGAGTGGCTGAGTTTGGTCACACCATCAACAAGTTCGGCAACGACAGATCCAAATTTTTCACCAATCTCATCTTTGCTAAATTCGGTATCTTCAATGACATCGTGTAATAAAGCTGCCATAAGCGTCTCTGCATCTAAACGCATATGCGCCAGAATGCAACTCACAGCAATAGGATGAAGAACATAGGGTTCACCGCTTTTTCGCGTAATACCACTATGTGCTAAATCAGCAAAATCGCAGGCAGCAAGTACACTCTGAATATCACTATCTTTGAGATAGGCTTCAATAATGACCTTGAGTTGTTGCTTGGCTTGGCTGACCTCTTCGCCTGGCATAAAACACCTTTTATAACATGAATTCAGGAATAAATAAGACTAGCTTCTAATGAAAAGCATATTGTGAAACTTGTCAATTTGTTCATTAGAAAAACTCGTAAATTTTTTCAATGAAATATATTGTTTTTACCAATATAGCACTGAAATTTTCAACAAACAAAAAAGCCCAGTGTATTCACAATGGGCTTTTAGACAAAGCAAATCAAATTTAGAAAGAGAAGCCTTCTAAATTTAATGAGTTTGTAGACAACACCATATCAAGATTTGAAGTCTGATAATCTTGATCGCGTTGTTTTAAAATTTCTTTAGTGACATGACCTGCCGCAATTTCGCGTAATGAAACGACTGTTGGTTTATCATTATCCCATTCTACAGTTGGTTCCATACCTTGACGTGCTAATTGGCGTGCACGTTTACTCGCTACCAGTACTAACTCAAAACGGTTATCTACGTGGTCTAAACAATCTTCAACGGTTACACGTGCCATAAGTTGTCTCGTTTGAACATTACATTTGAAAAGACTAAATAGTATAAAAGGCTTTTAAATAAGACTCAAGTTATTCGCGATTAAGGGTGATTAACTTTTCAATTAATTGCTGGTGACGAGCACTTTGCTGTAAGGTGACTAAACGATTTGCTGTAATAATTGCTTCTAAATCATGAACAGCTTTATTGAAATCATCATTGATGATGATGTAATCGAAATTTGCGAAATGACGCATATCTTCTACAGCACAACTTAAACGATGTTCAATTACTTCAACTGAATCTGTTCCGCGATTAGATAATCGTTGTCTTAAATCATATTGAGTTGGCGGTAAGATAAAAATCTGTTTTGATTCAGGAAAAAGTCGACGAACTTGATCGGCACCCTGCCAGTCAATTTCGAGTAACACATCATGACCTTGTTGTAATTGTTCTTTGACTTTGGCTTGAGATGTACCGTAGTAATTACCAAATACTTCTGCATACTCAATAAAACCACCTTGTTCTACTTGAGCTAAAAAAGTTTCAGTATCAGTAAAATGATAGTGAACACCATCAAGTTCACCAGGGCGTTGACCACGTGTAGTATGAGAGACAGAAACGTGTAAATTGCTGACTCGATCGAGTAGGGCTTTAACGAGAGATGTTTTGCCTGTTCCTGATGCCGCAGAAACGACAAACAATAGACCCGACATGATATTTTTCCTGATATGATAAAATATCTTGGCTATTGTAGTGTAGCGTGCCATTAAACGAAATAGTTTGGCATAAATATTCAGGTGATAAGAGAGGATGTTATGGAAATTGTATTGGCCAATCCGCGAGGTTTCTGTGCTGGTGTTGACCGTGCGATAGCAATCGTCAATCGTGCACTAGAATGTTTTAATCCGCCAATTTATGTCCGTCATGAAGTGGTGCATAACAAGTTTGTGGTTGATGATCTACGTCAGCGTGGTGCTGTTTTTGTAGATGAGCTTGATCAGGTTCCTGATGATTCTATTGTGATCTTTAGTGCTCATGGTGTTTCAAAAGCGGTACAACAAGAAGCAGATCGTCGAGGTCTAAAAGTATTTGACGCAACTTGTCCTTTAGTGACTAAAGTACATATTGAGGTCACGAAATATGCCAGAGAAGGAACGGAAGCAATCTTAATTGGGCATGAGGGGCATCCTGAAGTTGAAGGCACAATGGGGCAATATGATAAATCTGGTGGTGGAAAGATTTATTTGGTTGAAGATGAAGAAGATGTTGAAGCTTTGGTGGTTGAGCATCCTCATAAAGTTGCATTTGTCACTCAAACGACGCTTTCGATTGATGATACGGCTAAGGTCATCGATGCCTTAAGAACAAAATTTCCTAATATCCAAGGTCCGAGGAAAGATGACATTTGTTATGCCACTCAAAATCGTCAAGATGCCGTACGTGATTTGGCGGAACAATGTGATGTAGTGTTGGTAGTAGGTTCTCCGAATTCATCGAATTCAAATCGCTTACGTGAGCTAGCCGAGCGGATGGGTAAATCTGCTTATCTCGTGGATAATGCTGATCAGCTTGAAAAAGAATGGTTTAAGCACGAAAGTAAAATCGGTGTGACTGCAGGTGCATCTGCACCAGAGATACTAATCAAACAAGTGATTCAACGGTTACAAGATTGGGGTGCAACCCCTCCTAAAGAGTTGGATGGACGAGAAGAAAATATTACGTTTAGCTTACCTAAAGAGTTGCGTATTCAGGTGATACAAGCCTAATTCCTATACAAAAATGTGAACTAGAAACGGATAGGGTACAGCCTATCCGTTTTTTTATGGAGTTTATCTGCTTTGTATTGGTTCTGTAAAAATAAGATTTAATATAGAGTAAGGGAATTTGGATAACTAGGTGTAAAGCGATGGGGAACAATCGAGGATTCACTTTGATAGAGTTGATTGTAACACTGTCAATAATATCTATTATTGTTACGATCGCTATGCCTTCTTTTGGAGATATGTTGACGCGACAAAAACTTGATGCATCTTCGCGTGATTTTATGGCTACATTGAGTCAAGCTAGATCTCAGGCGACAGTCTTAAGATCAACTGTTGCAGTTTGCCCAAATAAGTTGGCTTCTGATCCAGATTTTAATAAAGATAAATGTGCACAAGCTGCAATACCAGCTTATACGGCTACTAGTCCAGCTTTAACTACAACCCAAAAGCAGGATATTTTAAATAATCGTGTTTTTTCAGTTGATATTGATTCAAAAGTAGCTGTTGAATCGACGAGTGATTCTTTTATTTTGTTTAATGCTACGGGTAGTGTAGCTGCTGTCAAAACGTTTAGGCTTTGCGCTTCTGCAAATAAGCGAACGATAACAATAACTCGTTTAGGTAGCGTGACACAGGCAAAAAATACGGGTGTATGTGTATGATAAATATAAAAAATCAACAGGGTGTTGGTCTTGTGGAGGTTTTGGTTGCTTTGTTATTACTTGCTGTAGGTGTGTTGGGATACAGTATCTTGCAATTTAGAGCCATAGATGCATCGAGTGAAGCTTTAACTCGTTCCCAAGGGGTTTTGGTTTTACGAAGTCTTGCTGAGGGTATTCGAGTAAATTCTGCTGGACAAGCGAACTACCCAGCGGCCGTACGTAATTATACGAATATAACAGCTTTACCTACAGCTCCTACAACCACATGTTTTAACCCTGTGACAGTTTGTACGCCAGCGCAAGTGGCGACATATGATGCCTATTTTGCTGCAAAAACTGCATTTGAATTAGGGATGAATATTACAATGACTGCTTGCCCAGGTACAGCTGGGGCACCAGTTCAGAGACAATGTCTTTTTGCTGCTTGGGGGGATACGGTGTTGAGTGTAAGTGGTACAACTGCTGATATTAGTCAATGTATGTCTGCAACTGGTGTATATGTAAGTAATTCTAAATGTTTAATGATGGAGGCATATTAAATGACTAGTCTTCGTCAAAAGTATAAAATCTCCAATCAATATCAAAAAGGTTTTACCTTAATAGAATTGATGGTTGCATTAGTTTTGGGCCTATTGGTTTCTGCAGCCGCAGTGCAATTGTTTACAGGTAGTATTTTATCAACGCGTATGCAACAAGCGAATGATGAGTTGCAGAATAGTGGTATTTTTGGTTTAGATTATATTGTCCGTGATATTCGTTTAGCAAATTATGAAAATATTAATAACCCAGAATTGAATGAGCAAACACCTTGGGGGGGAATTGTTCTAACAGCTAATAATGGGGTCTTAACCAACACTAATCTTCCGATTCCTGCAGCAGCACCTTTTATTGCTCAAGGTCTGTTGAGTCATAGTGTGGGTCTAAATGAAGCTGTGAGCACTACCCAAAACCAATGGCAAGGATTATCAAATGTGGATGTGCAAAGTGATCAGTTAACGATTCAATTTGTAGCTCCGAATGATATGGTTAACTGTGAGGGGGGGGTAGTTCAAGCTCGTGATTATGTCATTCAACGTTACTTTATCCGACGAGATCCCGCAACCGCAACATCTGGTACTGATTTTGGTTTAGCTTGCGATGCCAATACCCCTACACCTGTCGGCACAGCGGCTGTTTCTACTCCAACAAATCTAACTGGCTTTGGTGATGCAGGTGAAATGATTATTCCTCGTGTTGATCACTTTACAGTTCAGTTAGGTGCGCGCACTCCAACAGGAAATCTAGCTTACTATACAATTAATCAATATCGTCAACTTGCTGCAAATGCTAGAGCTGCAACTCCTGCTACGATTCCCCCAAGAATCGTTTCAGTTAAATTTGCTGTGTTAGTTCGATCTTTGGATGATACAAAAAATGCATCGATTGATCTCACTAAAAAAATAGATATTTTGAATCAAAGTGTTGAATTGAAAGATAAAAATACAAAATATGCCCGTCGTGTATACACTACAACGGTAGCGCTTCGAAATGCTTTAGGGGAAAGAATATGAAAATAGCTTATCGCCGAGGACAAAGAGGAGCTACTTTAATTGTAGTTTTAATTTTATTGTTACTGATTACGATTCTAGGGATTCTGGCAATCCGTACGGCAATTACTTCTCTAAATATCGCAACTAATAGCCAAATTGGTCAGTTATTAGTACAAACGGGTGATGCACCTACAAACCAATTTATAAATGTTTCAACTTATGAAGCATTAAAAAAAGCGGATGTCGTCATCGGAGCAGCAATTTTGGAACATAAAAGTGCGCCAGGTAAAGAATTTATTTTTTGCTACAGACCTACATCGGCGCAACAAATGGGAGCTGCTTTAGATGCAACCGTATTGGTTCCTCCAGCACAGACTGATCCTGCTAATACCAAAGCAACAATTGATTCTACTCAGTCTAATCGTAGTGGTTTTTGTGATTTAGAAAAGGATTTTGGAAGTGCTCGGTCAGCAGTGGTAACACAAGTTGCTGTTCGTATACCAACAGATGCCGCAAATGCGGGTATAGGAGCTTATTTAGATCGTAACTCTGATTTGAGTGAAAACTCACTTGTAAAAAATAGTAAGGCTTCTGATTCACGTGTACGCATCACAATTACATCAATCCTTCCAAGTTACTCAACACAGGATTTGTCTGTAGTGCAGGAAGACTGTATTGGATCAGCGACATCCGTAGGATATATCAATGACAATCTTGATGAGGCAGTTGCAGGTAAAAAAACGATGGCCGAGTGTTTATCTGGGTACGGTATTCCTGTAAATACGCAAGTACAAGAATTAGTTCTACGTGAACGTGAGCAGCAAATAAGTGCTCCAGTACCAACCCCATAATGAAAATGGAGAATGATGATGAAAAAATTAAAAAATAGGTTGAATTCTCAAAATCAAACTCATCATATTCAATATGGTGTGTCATTTGCTTGGGCATTTACTGGAACGATGTTGGTTGCTTCTTCAGTTGCGCAAGCTACCGATATGCAAATTTATGCCGTACCCACTGCAGGTAAAAAAACCATTGTCATGATGTTGGATACTTCTGGTTCGATGGGTTATACCCTTAGTTCTGGGTATAGTTTGTATGACGATTATGGTCTAACAAGTAGTAGTTGTAGTGTAACTTCGTCTACGAGTTCAACAACACCATCTTATACGCGTTATTATTGTTCAATATCTGCAAGTACAACCAACGCAAAGGTCAAAGATACCGCTTCAGGCTGTGAGGCACAACCTTTAGGTGCGACAGGTGCATCAATTACAGGTTATCGTTGTTATGATCGTTTGAGCCGTCTCAAAGATGGTATGTTTGCTTTTTTAGACAGTAATAATCCAACATTAAATAATGTACGCGTAGGTTTGGGACATTTTTCAGCCTATAACTCAGGGACTACAACCGGAGATGGTTCATCAGGTGAAATTTTAGTACCTGCTAAGGCGCTTGGAGCTGTTGGCTCTACCCAACGTGTGGCATTAAAAACTGCGGTTGCAGGTCTTGTTGCAAGTAATGGTACGCCATCTGCCCATGCGTTTGCAGAAGCCGCAGCTTATTTGATGGGGACATCGACATATACTGAAAACCGAGTCTATCGTGATATTGCTGTAGAAAAGCAAAGATTAATTAGGCGTTATAGCCGAGTCGCTGTAACGGTAAGTGGTAAAACATACTATCGTTATACATATACGTATCAATTTTCAACATGCCAAAGCCTAAATGCAACGACATTTGGAAATACAAATACACAAAGCTGTGCAAATTGGGGAACATCCACCAATACCTCATATCAAGATCCAAGTAATACGACACGAACAACAAGTAGTTCGAATCCTGAATGGGTTAATCAACCGTGGAGTGCGGATTATGATTCAACAAGCCCAAGTTCTATTTCAAATCCAAATCGTGATACCGATCAAACGATTATTTTTAGGGTGAATGAATCTCAACTTTATCAAATCAATGCGGATGCGAATAGTGGGGTTCCGAAGTCAAAAAGTAGAGATACAACGTCGAATCCAGATATTGTAATGGATCGAACGGCGGCTGATATTGATGTGGCATATAAATCCCCATTGCCTGATAGCGCTGATCGAGTTTCTTGTGATGGTCAAGGGGTCTACTTCTTGTCAGATGGTGCTGCGAACAGTTCTAGCACAGCAGAAGCTACGCAAGTAATGTCAAAAGCATTAGGTAGTAGTGGGGCTGGTTTTAGTTGTAGTGGAGGACTAAGCAATACAGGTAGTGACTCAGCTTGGGATTGTATGGGGGAATTCGCTAAGAAGTTATATGACAGTACAAAAAACCCAGCAGGTGTATCTATTCAGACAGCTTTTGTTGGTTTTGGTTCAGTCATGAATAACTTAACAGCAACTAGCGGTGCAGCAGATGCTAGAAATGCCTGCAAAATCAGTTCTCGGACACAAGCTGATCGTACTGGTAATGATGCTTGTTCACCTGGTCAAGGAACTTATGCAGTTTCTAGTCCTGGTTATGGTAATGGTGGTTTTTTCCCAACCCAAAGTTCAAGCGGAGTGACAGACAGTGTTATTGCGTTTATTAATAACTTAGGTTCGGCACCATTGGAGCCATTAACGACAGGCGCAATTTCAGTTCCAATCGATGATTTGGATCCATCGGGTTTACAACCTTATGGTTATTTACGTGCGCTAGAACCTAACCCGCAAAGTAATAAAGTGATTTGGGCTGGTAATCTTAAAAAGTATAAAGTTGCTTTAACCGGTACAAATACAGGCGCATTTACTTCAGTGAATGGAACTACACTTGTCTATAAAACTGATGGCGGTTTTAATACAAATACAAAAGATAATTGGAACAATGCGAGTGTCTATCAGAATACGAGTTATGATGATGGCGGGATTGTTAATTTAGGTGGAGCATACTCTCGTGTACCTATGCCTATTCTAGGTCAAAATCAGGATTTGAATAAAAAGCCAAAAGAATATGCATTAACTGCGACTCCAAATGCTTTAAGAACTTTATTTACAGATGTTGCTGTAACTGGTGGTAGTACATTAACAGGAGCAAGTAACGGTGCAAGTTTATTGCGAATTCCTGAAGGAATCGTACCTACTACAAATGTTGATTCATATGTTTTGGGTAAATTTTCTACTCAACTTGGTTTAAAAGATTTTCCACTCTTTATCAAGCAAAAACTTTTGAATTATCTTGGGTATAGTGTTCCTTTAGATGAAACTGCTACAGCTTTACCAACGTCATTAATTACACCAAATGCTCCGAATTTAGCGATGGGTGGAAGTATTCACTCATATCCAATTCAATTAACTTATTCAGGTACGTTAGATTCAGCAGGTAAACTGACAAGTACACGAAGCCAATCTGTTTTGTATGGAACGATGGATGGTGGTCTTCATCTTGTTGACGGTGAAACGGGTGTTGAACAGATGGTTTTTGTTCCAGCTGAGTTGTTAAGAAGTACATTGTCATCAAAAGCTTTGGTGAAAGGACAAGATGATACGAATGCACCTGTACATGGTGTAGATGCTGCATGGGTTGCTGATGCTGCCTATACAACGCAGAAAGCAGCATCTGCTACAGATAGTAGTCTAGTTAAAGCCCGTCAAATGAATGTGTACGGTGGCTTGCGAATGGGGGGGAGTAGCTATTATGGTTTAGATGTTTTAGATCCTAAAGCACCGAAATTTCTATTCCGCGTTGGTGCTGACCAATCTAATTATTCACGCATGGGGCAATCTTGGTCTAAGCCTGTTTTGGCAAACATTCGATATAACAATCAGATTAAACGAGTGATGATCGTTGGCGGTGGATATGATCAATGCTACGAAAACCCAAAATTTGAATTTGGTAAAGTATTATCTTATACGAACGTAAACGGTGTAAATGTACCGACGGATTACCCAGATGCTTCTTGTGATAATCGTACTGAAGCAAAAGGGAATGCGATTTACATTATTGATGCTAAAACTGGTGCTCGCTTGTGGTGGGCAAGTAGTTCATCTGGTGCTGATGTGACAAATGCCGATATGAAACACAGTATTGTTAGTCGTATTAGTGTTATTGATCGGGATGCAGATGGTTTAGCTGATCATTTATATTTTGGTGATTTAGGTGGTCAAGTTTTCCGTGCAGATCTTAATAATGCTTCAGGTACGTCAAGTGCAAATTTAGGTAAGCGAGTTGTTCGTTTAGCAAATCTCGCAACGACAACAACTGGAACTGCCTTAACTAATGGCACAAATCCTCGTTTTTATGAAGCACCAACTTTAACAATTCATGACCAAGGTGCTACAACCTTTATTTTGGTTGGTGTCGCTTCAGGAAATCGAAGCACTCCACTAGATGTTTATCCATTGATCGGTCGTGATGGGATGTTGCCTAAAACAGCATTGACAGATCGATTGGTAAATAATGTATACGGTCTTATTGATCGTGATTTCATCAAGAGTAATTTAATCAGCGGATCGCCAACACTATTAACACAAAATAAGACACTTGCTAATTTACAAAAGAATCCTCAAACATTGACAGGAAATATTCCAGCGGTCTTTATTGGTGCAACAGCAACAAAAGACGGTTGGTATCGTTCCCTTTCAAGTAAAAGTGATGGAACAGAAGTGTCTACTACTACTACTGGGTTTAGACGGATTGCTGGTGGTATGAAAGCCTTTGAAGAGCCAATAGCAATTACTGGAAATCTTATTATTCCTGTTTACGATCCTCAAGGAACTGGTATTGCTCCACAGAATCCTTGTTTACCAAGGGTAGTTGGTGAGACTGATCGTCAACTATATGGTTTACCATTTGGCGTATATTTAAAAGCAGATGGAACTCCAGATACTGGTACAGGGGGGATGGAGAATAACTCTGGATTACAAACAACAACGCTAAATTGTCCGGATAATGCCACCGAGTGTAATTCTAATGTAATTGGTACAGGTATTCGTGGTGTTGCCTTAGTTCCAAAAACTAATACTGGATCTTCTTGTGCGGGTAAAACGATTTCAGCACCAATAAGAGGTGTTGGTGAATGGGGATGCAGTGCAATTATTAACCCTACTCGGTGGTATGAAAAATGGGTGAAATAATTAAACACATGAAATCAATTGGAGACGTCGCGCTCTTTCAGCGTGACTCCTCCAAGAGTCGAGGAGTGAATGGATTCACTCTAATCGAACTGATGCTAGTATTAGTTTTGATTGCAATTTTTATGGTTATTGCTATTCCTAGCTATCAAGAGTATGTAAGGCGAGCAGATGCATCTGCTGTTCAGCAAGAAATGCAGAAAATTGCTGAACAATTAGCTAGACATAAAGCAAAAAATTTTACTTATCGTGGTTTTGATCCTGCATATATCTATGGTGCCACAGGTCCTATGACATCAGTTATATTGCCTCAGGGGGCAACAGGAATGGCAATCAAATATACAATTACGATTCGTGATGCAGATGATTCAACTAAGTTATTGACTGCAGTTGATGGGAGTTCACCGCCTAAACCAACTGTTCGTGGTAGAAACTGGGCGATGAAAGCAGAGACTTCTGATGTTAAAAATTACAATTTTCTAATGACTAGTAGTGGTATGAAATGTAAAAACAAAACAAAAGCGAATGTTAGCTATGCTGATTGTGGAACTACTGTAACTGGCAAAGAGGATTGGTAATGATAAGCCAACGCGCTTTTACTTTAATTGAATTAATAATAGTTGTGACTGTTATTGCGATTTTACTTGCTATCGCATACCCATCTTATACAGCTTATCAAATTCGCACGCAGCGGGTAAATGCCCAAACTGAGATGTTAGATATTGCAAGAAATTTATCTAACTATAAGTTAGCTAACTATAATTATGCAGGGCGTACAGTTTCTAATATCTTTGGTAGATCAACAATACCTTTGGGTAAGCCGTTGTATGATATTGTACTTACAGATGTAAATGGCAATCCATTAACTGCCTCAAATGCAAACGTAAGAACTTGGTTATTAGTTGCAACACCTAAAAGTGGGACAAATCAATTTGGTAATGGCGTTATCTGTTTAAATGATCAAGGACAGAGGTTTTGGGCAAAAGGGGCATCTGCATGTATTCTTTCGCCAACTTCAAATTGGGACGGACGTTAATTGATTCCTTTCCAGTCCCAAAAGCAAGCTTAACTAGCTTGCTTTTTTATTTAGTAGTTTTCATGATTTACTTAAAGTAGCCTATCACCTTAGTTATTGGTAATTATTCTTGGTAAATTCAAAACTGTGGATAACTTTAAATTTAGTCTTTCTTTCAGAGCAAATATAACGTAAAATACCGCCCTCTATGAAAGGGGTTTGAAGTGTTGCCGATGGTCGGCGCAGGGATAATCCGTAAAAATTATAAGGTTGTTCTCATGGTTGTTATTCGTTTAGCGCGCGGTGGTGCAAAAAAACGTCCATTCTATCAAATCGTTGTGACTGATAGCCGTAACGCACGTGACGGTCGTTTCATCGAACGTATTGGTTTCTTTAACCCAACTGCACAAGGTAAAGCTGAAAAAGTTCGTTTAGATGCTGACCGTTTTGCACACTGGATTTCTCAAGGTGCTCAACCTTCAGAACGCGTTGCTTCTTTAGCTGCTCAAGCTAAAAAAGCTGCAACTGCTGCGTAATCGTAGTAGGTAGCCCATGACATCGACACAGAATGTGCCAGAAGATCGTATTCAGATTGGACAGTTACGTTCAGCTTATGGATTGAATGGGTGGCTCTGGGTTTACTCCAATACTGAACCTATGAGCAATATGTTTGACTACCTTCCTTGGTATATTGAGACCAAGGCAGGTTGGCAAACCATAGATGTAAAACGTTGGAAACCACATGGCAAAGGCTTGGTTGTTGCATTAAAAGGCGTGAATGATCGCACAGGTGCAGAAAACTTAGTTGGTGCAAATATCTGGATTGCCAAATCACAGCTTCCTAAAGCAAATGTAGACGAGTACTACTGGTCTGATCTTAAAGGTCTAACAGTGTTAGGTCTTGATGATGAAGAACAAGAAGTGAATCTCGGTCAAATCTACGAACTGTTTGAAACTGGTGCTAATGATGTCATGGTCGTGAAAGCGACACCTGATAGTATTGATGCTGAAGAGCGAATGATTCCTTGGCATAAAGATGTGGTACAACGCGTTGATCTTGAAGCTGGTCGTATTTACGTCAATTGGGGCGTAGACTACTAATCCTTTTTGGAATAGTAGCGCAGCAGGAAAATAAAGGAGTCTGCGGTGTTTTTTGCAGTCATCACATTGTTTCCTGAAATGTTTGAAGCGATTACGGCATATGGCATTAGCGGAAGAGCAACAAAAAAAGATATTGTGCAAGTCACTTGTATAAATCCAAGAGATTTTGCAGAGGGCAACTACAAACGAGTGGATGAACGTCCTTTCGGTGGTGGTCCTGGTATGGTGATGATGGCTGAGCCTTTGGCAAAAGCAATTAACCATGCCAAACAACTTGCAACACAAGCAGGCTGTGTTCATGCCCCAGTGGTGTATATGTCACCGCAAGGGAAAACTTTAAATGAACAGGCAGTACAACAATTCGTTGATTATGATGGTTTGATTGTATTGTGTGGGCGTTATGAAGGAGTTGATGAGCGTTTAATCCAGCATTATGTTGATCAAGAGTGGTCAATTGGGGATTACGTTTTATCGGGTGGTGAACTGCCAGCGATGGTGTTGCTTGATAGTATTATTCGTCGATTGCCGAATGTCATGTCTGACGAGCAATCTGCGATCCAAGATTCTTTTGTGGATGGTTTACTGGATTGTCCACAATATACCAAGCCAGACCATTTCGAAGGGTTGGATGTGCCTGAGGTACTGAAATCAGGACATCATGCCAATATTGCGAAATGGCGTTTTTTACAGCGCTATCAACGAACTTTAGATCGTCGACCAGAGTTGGTGGAAAAAGTTGAGTTGACTAAACAGCAAAAAAAATGGCTTAAAAATTCGCAAGACTAAACTGTTAGAAGTTTGTGTTTGCAACAGACGAGAAGCTTTGCTTCGAGTTACTACTTAAACTGAGTTTAAGTTGAAAATAGGCTCTTTAGGGTAATTTTGCTTTAAAGGGAAAGTTAAACGAGCGATATGCGTTTTAGCCTCTATCCTCAGCGGTGTAAGAGACCTCTTCTCTCCCGCACATATTGGAGATTCCACAATGAGTGGTAAACATCCTTTAGTTCAAGCTGTTGAAAATGCACAGTTAAAAACTGATATCCCTGCTTTTGCTCCTGGTGACACTGTTATCGTTCAAGTTAAAGTAAAAGAGGGTGACCGTGAGCGTCTTCAAGCATTTGAAGGTGTTGTAATCGCGAAGAAAAACCGTGGTTTAAACTCTGCTTTCACAGTTCGTAAAATCTCTAGCGGTGTTGGTGTTGAGCGTGTTTTCCAAACTCACTCTCCAATCGTTGCTAAAATCGAAGTGAAACGTCGTGGTGACGTTCGTCGTGCTAAACTTTACTACCTACGCGAGTTGTCTGGTAAAGCTGCACGTATTCGTGAAAAGTTACCAGCTCGTAAACAAGGTTAATTTTAACTTTGTTGTAAAGCAAAAAAATGCGCCTTTGGCGCATTTTTTTATGGCTATTCTATAGTCCTTGTAATTTTAGTCGATTGGCATGTTGACGATAAATATCAATTGGATCAGGTGCAAACAGTGATTTCAAACCTAAAACCTGATTCACTTCATCTGCATGATTCCAAGGGAGATTATCTCTGATCGTACGTCCAAACTTAGCGCTACAACGGCTTACCATACCATCATTATCTCCTTTAATATCGACAATTAGGCTCGTACCTGCAAATAGTGGATCAAGAGGGTCAAGAATGTTTGTGACTGCTTGAGTCCCTGAGAATGAATACATATATATTCCTTTCTCTTGATAATTACCTTCGCCACATGTTGTAGTTGGTACGCCCATTGGGAATCGTGTATTGAATTTGGTTGAACCTTCTACTGAAATACTACGTCCAGCGGCTAAAGCATCGTGAGGATAGCTTTTTGGATTAAGTCCTTGTGCCCATGTAATTGCGCCTGAGAAAAAGTTCACGACGGCAGAGCCAGCTGTACCTAAGACAGTACCATCTACATTCATAATTAAACTAGCGACAGGTGAGCCTTTATGGGTTCCGCTTACACTGGTTAATGAGGCAACTTTATTCGGCATAATGCCAGCCACGTAACGGATCGTTGGACCACCTTGGCTATGACCGATTAAATTAACTTTAGGTTGTCCAGTAATCGCAATAATTTCTTCAACTTGCTGCGCGAGTTGTTCACCACGAATTTCATGTGAGTTAAAAGGGGAAAGTCGTGTCGCCCAGACATTTGCACCATTACGAGCAAGGTCAGGTAGGATTTGATGCCAGTAATCAACGCCTAGAGGATCACTTCCTACACGTGAAAAACCTGCGACACCATGTACAAAGACCATCGGATATTTGGTTTTTGCATAAGTAGAGGAGGCCGTACCTGTAACTTGTGTTGCGTTTGATGCGTAGCTTGTTGATACGCTCATTGCTATCATAGATAGTGCAAGACAGCGGATTAGTTTTTGCATGATATTTCTCTCGATTTTTGTTTTCATCAGGGTCTTGATGTTCTTGCGAACTGACATTGCATCCTTGCTAAATCGCATTATTTCAATGTCTTGTATTACGTGTTCCTAGTTGCTAAAAGGTAAGGTTCCTCCTTGGTCATGAACCGTTTCAAATGTTTGTATACGTTGCTGTTCCTGTGGAGACTGGAACTGTTGTTGTTTGAGCTGTTGAATGGCTTGATCTTTGGCTGAAGTGCTCATATTGCTATCTACAATGGTTTTACGTTCATCCAGATAGGATTGTACGCGTTGCTTCCAGTCAGAACGTTGTTGATCAAGCTGCTCTAAACGTTGGGTGGCTGCCTCTCCAACCAGATTGACCCGCATATCCCGAAGTTCCTGCGCTGAACCATTTCTGGCCTTGATTTGTGCAGTTAAGGAGTGCAAATCATCAAGTTTGGATAAATCCTTAAGATTGTCTTGCCAATCCTGAGGAAGTTGTTCAAAGCGTTGTTGTAATTGTTTCGCTTTTGCTCCAGCATCCAGTGCATTACTTTCTAAAATTTGCATACGGTCGAGCGTATATTGCTGATAAATATCCTCAGCGCCAAATAAGCCTTCTATTTCAGGCTTTGAAAAGAAACGTTGTTTTAAATCATGCATGGCATTAAAAACAGTCTGGAAATATTGATAGCTTTCCTGTGTGGGTTGTTGAGTCTGTAATTTACTGAGCTCTTGGCGATATTCTAAATAACGTGACCATAAGGTTAAAACTTGCTGTTGTTGTGAAGCTTGAAATGTTTTAGCGATATAAAGCTGAAAGTTATGCCGAATTTCATCAATATTCCGCTCGCCGTATTGAGAAATAAAATACTCAAAACAATTCCGCGTGCGTTCATTCACAATTAAATGCTGAGCGCTATTGAATTGTAAATTGCAGTCAATCTCAGTATCCATTTGGCTGATGCTATTAAAAGAAGTATCGAGTTGATTGATATTCTTTGGATTCTTATGTAGCTGTGATGGATTACTGTTGTTGCTATATTCATCAGTTGAATCAAGTGATTGCTGAGACTGATTTGGATATAACCAATACAATACGCTCAGCGTGACTGCTGAAATGATCAATAAGCTACATAATAATGCTATTTTTTTTCCATTTTTATTCATTAAGCATAATCCATTTGCTTTTAATTTCGGAAACGAATATAAATTTATCATAAATGTTGTTTTTTTGAGCGTTTAATTTTTAAAAATCCGATGAATAGTTTTGATAAAATACCGTTTTATACTTTGACTTTTCATTTATGAAAAAAAGTTCTTATCGCCATCTGAGTGGTGTTTTCTTATTAAATAAGCCGTTAGGTTTAAGTTCTAATTCGGCATTGCAAAAAGTACGTCGACTTTTTAATGCACAGAAAGCAGGACATACAGGTGCTTTAGATCCGCTTGCAACAGGTTTATTACCGATTTGCTTAGGGGAGGCAACCAAGTTTTCGCATTATTTATTGGATTCTACCAAACGTTATCAAACAACAGTAAAACTTGGACAAACAACTGCTACGGGTGATGTTGAAGGGGAAATTCTTCAACAAAGAGATGTGCCTGCATTAACTGAAGCTAATATTGAACAGGTTCTAGAACAGTTTCGTGGTGATATCAAGCAAGTGCCACCGATGTATTCGGCACTGAAACGAGAAGGTCGCCCTTTGTATGAGTTAGCGCGCCAAGGAATTGAAATTGAGCGTGAAGCGCGTCCAGTCACTATTTATGAACTCAAGCTTTTAAGTTTTACCGAAGACAGTTTGACCTTAGATGTGACGTGTTCTAAAGGAACTTACATCCGAGTGTTAGGTGAAGATATTGGTGAAGCTTTGGGCTGCGGTGGACATTTAACAAAATTACATCGTACTCAAACGGGTCATTTTGAAATTAATCCAAGTTATACCATCGAATATTTAGAAGGGCTTACTCAGGAACAGCGGGATGCATTATTGTTGCCTGTTTATGCACCTGTTGAGCATTTTCCACGGGTTCAATTACCCGAAGGGCGTGAAAAATATTTTGGTAATGGTCAAGAAAGTAATATTGAGCACGAAGCTGCTGCTGAAGTATTGGTATTCGATGGTGAGCGTTGTTTAGGCTTAGCTGAAATTACAGATAAAAAGCGTCTTGTGCCAAAACGTTTGTTGAATTTATAGAGTTAGTGTTGATGGAATGGGAGCTGATTCTGAGTTTGGTGTTCTTTGCATTCTGTGCGGGAACCATTGATGCGGCAGTTGGTGGTGGTGGGTTAATTCAGATTCCAGCATTAATGGGTGCATTACCACAAACGGCTCCTGCAACATTATTTGGAACAAATAAACTTGCCTCTATTTTTGGAACGGGTTCAGCAGCTCTTTCATTTGTACGTCGAGTAAAGTTGCAGTGGTCATTATTATGGGTGATCGCAATTTTTGCTTTTGTCAGTGCGTATGTAGGTGCAGCCTGCGTTTCATTGGTGCCTACTCATATATTAAGACCGATTGTCTTAGTCATGCTGATTGTGATTGCGATTTATACCTTTATGAAAAAGCAATTTGGGCAAGTACATGTTGATCAACACATCACACCAAAATTGTTATTTTTTGCCGCATTGGGTAGTTTAGCGATCGGTTTCTATGATGGAATCTTTGGTCCTGGTACAGGTAGCTTCTTTATCTTCTTTTTTATTCGCTTTCTTCAAGTCGATTTTTTACATGCTTCTGCATTATCCAAGATTGGCAATTTTATGACGAATCTGGCGGCACTGAGCTTCTTTATTCCCGCAGGGCATATCTTCTTTCAGCTTGGTTTTATGATGGCGGCTGCCAATATTGCAGGTTCATTATTGGGTGTACGTTTGGCTTTGAAATACGGTAGTAGTTTTATTCGTATTTTATTTTTGATTTTGGTCAGTATTTTAATTTGTCGGTTGGCTTATCAAATCTTTGTTGCAGTTTAATCTATAAAAATAAACTTTCCATACAAAAACCTACGCAAACATCGCTGTTTAAAAAAGTATCATTTTTTAATATGAAAGCTCAGCCAAACAGATCAACTAGATAAGAATTGAAGTAAGTCTTGATTATGCTAGCCATCGCAGAGGTAAAGAATGAATATATTTGAGGCACTCAGAGAAAGCCACGAACAACAACGTAACTTAGCTGAACGATTAATTCAGACCAGCGGACATACTCAAGAAAGGGAAGATTTATTTAAACAGCTTAAGAATGAACTCTATGCGCATTCAGTTGCCGAAGACCGTTATTTATATATTCCTCTAATGTTTGATGATGTGGGTTTAGACATTATCCGCCATGCTTTATCTGAGCATCATGAAATGGATGAACTGGTTGAAAAATTAGAAGAAACTGATATGAGTAATCCGAGTTGGTTAGCGACAGCAAAACAATTAAGTGAAAAAGTCCATCATCACTTAAAGGAAGAGGAACATAAATTTTTCCAACAGGCTGGAAAAATATTAGAGGATGATGAAAAGGAAAAACTAGGTAAAAAATATCTTACTGAATATCAGAAATATAAAAATGCAGATAGCTCATTTTCGTTATAACGAAAATGAGCAGAAAGGAGTGCTCTTACTGTGTTTGAAATTTTTCCCCACGTAAGGTCACTCCAATCGATGCAATCATAATACAGCCCAATGCCACCCATTGAATCAGGCTAATTTGTTCATGCAGTAACACGAGTCCTGCTAAAGCAGCAAGCGCAGGTGCAAGGCTTGAAAGCGTACCATAGCTGAGTTTACTTAAACGTTTTAGTGCCATGAGATCGAGTGCATAAGGAATAGCTGTAGCTAGAATTGCAATGACTAAAGCTTTACCCCAATATTGAGTGTCGAGTAGAGCAGGTGCATTACTCCACAGACCAAAGGGAAGTAAGGTCAGGGCAGATAAACCAATCGCAATAGTAAGCGCATGCATCCCAATATTTTGCTGTACTACGCGATGCCCAAAATAAATATACAAGGCCCAAAAGAGTCCAGCACTTAAAGCGCAAGCAGCTCCAAAGTAGGAAAAATTTTCCGAGTTCGCATCGTGCCAAGGAACCATTAATGCGATTCCTAAGATAGCAAAAACCACCCAAATATAATCACTGCGCTGTTTGATTGATAGTAATGCTAATCCTAAAGGACCGATGAATTCTAGGCCTACAGCAATCCCTTGAGGCAGTTTGCCTAAAGATGTATAAAACAGAATATTCATACAACCTAAGGATGCACTATAAAGTAATAAATCACGCCATTTTAAATACTTTAGCTTAGATAATACTTTCCATGAGCGGAACATGATCGCAACCAAAATCGTTGCAAAACAGAGTCGTAGAATCGTGACGGTCAGTGGATCAAGTGTTGCAATAAGTTGTTTGGCAAATGAAGCGCTGATTTGATAAGACACCATGGAAAGAACCATGTACAGCACCGCGACCAACTGGATATTTTTCATGGAAGATCTACAAAAGCAAAGTAAAAAATACCTACAAGATAGGTGGTTTGATTATAAGATGAAGACAGTACATCGTGATGGAACGCTTTCATTTTATTTATTCACTTTTTGCTGTCGAGCATGTTGAGTGGTAAATGTACAACCGATCGATGCGATGATAATCGTGCCAAGCGCAAGCCATTGATTCCACAATAAAGTCTCACCCAGAAAAATAAATCCTGATAATGCAGCTACGGCAGGTTCAAGACTCATGAGTGTTCCAAAACTTAAAGGAGTTAGGCTTCTTAAAGCGATCATTTCTAAAGTAAAGGGCAATGCACTTGCTAAGATTGCAAGTCCAATAAAATAGTAGATATTTGGCAATTCAATGACACGATCAAGCGCCCCTGAAAAGATGGCGAAAGGTAATAAACACAGCATACCAATACTCATGCCTAAACAAACCGTATGATTACCTGAAATACCTGATGGTTTTTGACCTGCGATAATGTATAGCGCCCAACATGCACCTGCAGCCACAGCGAAAAATACACCGACTAAATCTAGATGTTGTTGTGCTTGTTGTAGAGGAAATAGCAATACCAAACCTAGAATAGCGCAACCCACCCAAATAAAATCATAGCGCTGTCGTGCATGAAATAGTGCAACACTTAAAGGGCCGATAAACTCAAAGGCAACCGCTAAGCCCAAAGGCAAACGCTCTAGTGATAAATAAAACAGGGCGTTCATTCCAGCAAGTGCAAAACCATAGCTGAGAATCGCTTTCCAACGAACCACTTTGAAGTTGATGGTCCAAATTTTAAAAATTACCGCTAAAATGAGTGCACCAAAAAACAGACGCATGGCTGATACGGTAAGGACTGGAAAACTTTGGAACAGAATTTTGGCTAAAGAACCGCTTCCTTGTACACACAACATGGCAATCATTAATAACAATAAGGCATGAAGTGGGGTTTTTAACATTAGAGAAGCAACTTATTATTTGAACAATTGGTATATTATTCACATAATAATTCAAATGCGAATAAAAAAGCCACAGCTATTGCTGTGGCTTTTTATAGATTATTCTAAATTTAGCTTAGAACAATACACGTACACGAATTGTGCCTTCAACTTGGCTTAAGGTATCAAGTGCTTCTTGAGAAGCAGATGCGTCAACATCCATAACGAGATAACCAATATCACCTTTGGTCATTAAAGACTGACCAGAGATGTTGATGCCTTGTTCAGCAAATAATGTATTGATTTTAGACAACACACCTGGCACGTTTTTGTGGATGTGAAGTAAACGGTGTTGACCGTCAGAAAGTGGTAATGCAATTTCTGGGAAGTTCACCGCAGAAAGTGTCATACCTTTATCTGAATATGCAACGAATTTTTCAGCAACTTCTAAACCGATGTTTGCTTGTGCTTCCATCGTAGAACCACCCACGTGTGGTGTTAAAATCACGTTGTCTAAGCCACGAAGTGGAGACTGGAATTCTTCACCATTTGCTTTTGGTTCTTTCGGGAATACGTCGACCGCTGCACCAGCGATGTGACCAGATTTAATCGCATCTGCCAAATCTTCAATGATGACACATGTACCACGTGCAGCATTAATGAAGATCGAACCTTCTTTCATTTTTGCGAACTGTTCTTTTTTGAAGAAGTTACGTGTAGAAGGAACATCTGGAACGTGTAAAGAAACTACATCAGCAGTTTCTAAAAGCTCATCCAATGAACCCACTTGGCGTGCATTACCTAACGGTAATTTAGTTACCGCATCATAATAGCAAACTTTCATACCTAAGCTTTCAGCTAAAACTGAAAGTTGTGAACCAATTGAACCGTAGCCAATAATACCTAGAGTCTTGCCACGCGTTTCAAAAGAACCAACTGCAGATTTGTTCCAACCGCCTGCATGTGTATCTTTTGATTTTTCAGGTACACGACGAAGTAATAAAATTGCTTCAGCAAGAACCAATTCTGCAACCGAACGTGTATTTGAATATGGTGCGTTGAAAACAGGGATACCACGAGACATCGCTGCTTTTAAATCGACTTGGTTGGTACCGATACAGAAACAACCTACCGCAATCAATTTATTCGCTGCTTCAAAGATTTCTTCAGTCAATTGAGTACGCGAACGAATACCAACAAAATGAGCATCTTTGATCGCTTCTTTTAAAGCTTCACCTTCAAGTGCAGTTTTGTGGTAGTCGATGTTGGTATAACCCGCAGCGTTTAATGTATCGATGGCATTTTGGTGCACACCTTCTAACAAAAGGAAACGGATTTTGTCTTTAGGTAGTGATAGATGTTGGCTCATTACGGCTCCGCTACAAAGGCCAAAATTTAGTTGCAGTATCATAGCATAGAGCTTTGAGATATAGATATTTCGTTTAAAATTAGCTCAGCATAAATGTTGAGAATTTTTTCAGTTTCGAATGAATTTTAGGGTTTATACACATTTTGTTATGACACTATTGCCATCCTGTGCTTTATCCCTCGCTTGCTTACATGTAAAATAAGGAAATACGATAATCAAACTGATCAATTGAAAGTTTGATGCTTTCGCTAGCGTTTCTATATTTTGGATGTTTCCAGACCTTTGTTTGTAAGGTTTTGAAAGATATTATGTTGTCATCCAAAAGCCCTATATTTACTTCTTGCTAGGCCTGTAAACGATGAATGCTTCAGTCGCTTTGACACCTGAATTATTGACCCAATTGACGGCAATTGTAGGTGAAAACCGTATTAAAACCGATGCTGACAGTTTAGAAAATTGGGGGCGAGATCATACTAAACATTTTGATCCGAACCCATCAGTCATCGTTTTTCCATCAAGCACTGAACAAGTTCAGTCGATTGTAAAACTGGCGAACCGTTTTAAAGTGGCAATCACGCCATCAGGTGGTCGTACAGGTTTATCTGCTGGTGCGGTGGCGAATAATGGCGAAATCGTGATTAGTTTTGACAAGATGAATCAAATCTTAGAATTTTTGCCAGCAGATCGTATGGTTCGCGTTCAAGCGGGTGTTGTGACTGAACAACTGCAAAATTATGCTGAACAACAAGGTATGTATTACCCAGTGGACTTCGCTTCAGCTGGTTCAAGTCAAATCGGTGGAAACATTGGTACAAACGCGGGCGGTATTAAGGTCATTAAATATGGCATGACGCGTAATTGGGTACTTGGTTTGACAGTTGTGACGGGCAAAGGTGACATTTTACGTTTAAACAAAGGCATGATTAAAAATGCGACAGGCTATGCCTTACAGCATTTATTTATCGGCGGTGAAGGTACATTAGGTTTAATCACTGAAGCTGAAATTAAACTTGAGCGTCAACCACAAAACCTACAAGTCATGGTATTGGGTACGCCTGACTTTGAAGCAGTGATGCCTGTATTACATGCTTTCCAAAAAGAAATCGACTTAACCGCATTCGAATTCTTTGGTGAAATGGCGATGCAAAAAGTATTGGATCGTGGTCATGTACAACGTCCATTTGAAACAACTTGCCCATTCTATGTATTACTCGAATTTGAAGCACCGTATGAACCGATCATGGACAAAGCAATGCAGATTTTTGAGCATTGTATGGAACAAGGTTGGGTGATTGATGGTGTAATGAGCCAAAGCTTAGAGCAAGCTCAAAGCTTATGGCGTTTACGTGAAGATATTTCAGAGTCAATTGCGCCGTATATTCCTTATAAGAATGATATTTCAGTGTTGATTACGCATGTACCTGCGTTTATCTCAGAAATTGATGCGATCGTTTCACAAAACTATCCAGACTTTGAAATCTGCTGGTTCGGTCATATTGGTGACGGCAACCTGCACTTAAATATTTTAAAACCTGAAAACCTGACTAAAGATGAGTTTTTTGCGAAGTGTCAGGTAGTGAATAAATACGTGTTTGATACTGTGAAAAAATATGATGGTTCGATCTCTGCCGAGCATGGTGTAGGGATGACCAAGAAACCATATTTAGAATATTCACGTTCGCCTGAAGAAATTGAATATATGAAAGCATTAAAATTGGCATTTGATCCAAATGGGATTATGAATCCAGGTAAATTATTTGATCTTTAATACTTGATTAAATAAAAGAAGTTCTGTTAAAAGCGTATCGTAAGATGCGCTTTTTTGTTATACCTAGAACTTAATAAGTAACCGAACTTTAATATTAAAAGGACTTTTAATGAAAATATCTCATATTTTATTATTTTCTATTTTAAATATTATTGCCATGAAGAATAGCTATGCCTTAACTGAAAATCAGGAAAAAGTACAAGTTTTAAATGTGATTAAGAAATATTCAGAAGTTACTGCATGTATGACAACCTTTGAAAAAGATTCAGAAATTCGTACTACGATGAAAGATGTATTTACAATAGATAGAGATTTATCTTCAGGTATCTCTAGTTATTTCATCTTATGGGGTGGGGATCGAGGGTGTCAGGGGGGTAGTGGGACATATTCAGCGATTCTTTCAGAAGTCTCACGATTTTCTGAAAGTAGACCATTTCTAGTACAAAATGATGATGCTCTAGGTACAGATATTTATGAAAATATAAACTTTCGCTTTATAGAGTCTGTGAAAATGCTTCAACCAAAGACTTTGGAAATCATTTCATGGAATTATGCTGATGATAAATATGGTGGAAAAGATGGAGGAAATAATTTTCCAGCAAATAAATTCAAGTATATCGTCAAACAAGATGATAATTATCAATGGAAGGTGATTAACCAAACTCTTATTAAGCAGAATAAATAACATGAACATCCATCATGAAATCGAAAAACTATTTCAACAGCGCCAAGATATTCCACTATTTTATATTGAAAGTGGGAGTCGTCTATGGGGTATGGCTAGCCCTGACAGTGACTATGATGTGCGTGGCTTCCATTTGCCGAGTAAAGATCAATATTTTGACTATAAAAAGTATCGTGATCTAATCGAAATCATGGACGGCGATTTTGACTTTGTGTCCTATGATCTCGATAAAATGTTTGGATTACTGGCAAAAAGTAACCCAACAGTTTTGGAATGGGTCAGAGCGCATATTGTTTATTTTAATGCTTTTCCAGAATGGCAAACTTTTCGCGATGGATTGCTTGAGCGAATCGATTATAGCGCGTTGTATCACCACTACTTATCATTTGCGAAAGGTGGCATAAAAGTGATGCAAACTGCAGATAATTTTACCTATAAGAAAGTATTTTATTCGATCCGTGGTTTGATGTCGGCAGAGTTAGCAACCCAAGAAGTCATGCCTGAATTACTGATTACCGATTTATTTGCGCAAGTCTCTGAGCATGATCCATTACGTCATTGGGCAGAGGATTATTTAGAAATTAAAAAACAGCAGAAAGAGAAAGCTCAACTTCCTGAAATGGAGCAAACTGCGATTCTGAATTTACTGGAAACCAATATTGAACAGTTGGCTACTAAAGAGATGCAAAAAGCTGATCGTCGAGAGGGCTTAGAGAGTTATTTAACGGAGTATAGTCGGCATTTGAAGCAGTATTATTATAAGTAAAATCATTTACTTATATTTTTTTGTCTTGACAGAGTCGTATAGTATTCTCATTCATATTTAAGATTAGCCTTCGGCTGGAGTTACTTTGATTTTGCCCAAAGTAACCAAAGGCATTGTCATCTGCAAAACCTGTTCACTTCTTGCATTAATTAAAATTTATCGCAGAAACAGCATCTTCTTGAAATCTCGCAGGTTGCAGATGACATTACCGACTATCATATATTTTGTGAGGATTTGATAAATAACCAATCTTTGTTCTAAATCCCACTTTCCAAAATACGCACTTTGACATTAGCCAAATGAGCTTTGGTCGCTTCAAAATGCTGCTGCATATGTGCAGTTTGCATATGTGCTTCGAGATGAGCAGTACTTTGCCATTTTTCTAACATCACAATGCTATTTTCATCTTGCGTCTGCATAGCAATCGCTGGCAGGTGATCAATCAATGGGGCATAGCCATGACAACCATCCTCTGCCAGTACAGTTGGAATGATTTTTTGGAAAGCATCTAAAACTGCTTGGCGATGTTCTGCACCTGCATGTGTCTGAATTTCTGCAATAATCGTCAACATAGGATTTCTCTCTTAATGGGCAGTCGCAAAAAGCTGATCTAAATGGGCTTTGTACGCTTCAATGTAGCTTGGTACATCGGGCATTTTGATTACATCATTCACGATAAATGTAGGTAATGATTCCATACCCAAGAATTGATTGGCTTTATGGAAAGCTAAATACACACCATCAACGCCAACGCCGTGAAAGAATTGATCTGGATCAGTGAACGCTTCAATTGGTGCATTCCATGTCAACGACAACATGTATTTTTTATCTTGGAGCAAGCCACCTGAACCATATTTTTTCGATGCATCAGAACGGCTACGTCCATCACTGGCATAGAGTGAACCATGACCAATCGTAAAAATATCATCAATATATTTTTTCATGGTCCATGGCGCGCCCATCCACCAACCTGGCATTTGATAGATTACTACATCTGCCCATAAATATTTTTCAATTTCGGCTTGGATGTCATAGTCACTGTCGGTACGTGTCACTTGTACTGTATGACCTAAAGCTTTTAGATGTGATTCGGAAAAGTCAGTCAGGGTGTCATTCAATTCACCATTCGAGTGAGCGAATTGTTTAGCACCATTAATAATTAAAATATTGCTCATAGAATTAAACTCAAAAATAGATTTCTAAAACTTGGATATATTTTAGAAAATCTATTCATGAGTAAAAATGTATAAATAAGCAAAATACTATTGACTAAAAATCAATAATTATGGGTTCTGTTTTCGTGTTTTATAAGCTTTACGGATTAACCAAATTGCAATAATCACTATATAAAACGCCCAAAATTGGATCAACCAGATGAGCGTTTCTTTAAAATAGGATAGTCCAATTTTGAATGCTTCGGCTATTCGGGTGAGTAATGGATCGCTGTCTAGTGATGCAATACGATGAATATTGAGGTCATGACTCTTACGCACTTTTGGCTGTTGGAAAAATTCTAAACGAATGGTGCTATACGCTAGGCGATCTTTCACTTCTAAATCAGTGAGCTGTTGTAATTGATTATTTACTGCATTAGATGCGCTATTACTTTGGTTCGCTGTATTGAGTTTCTCTTCTAAGAGTTTTAATTCATAACGTTTTGCTTCGTAGCTTTGTGTATTAAAGTTCAGCATTAAAGGCAGTAAATGATTTAGAAATGTTGTCACCTGATCATTTGGAATACGTACCGTCAGTTGTACCGTGGGCGTGATTTTTTCATAAATATCCACGGTTCCATCGATACGATCATGTTGAGAACGGTCACTCACTTGATAGTCAATTTGCTTATTCTCAATATAGCCATTGTATTGCAATAACTGTTGCTCAAGCGTAGATGTGGTTTTTAATACATCGTTCACTTCAAATTTTAATTCAGCACTTTTAATTAATTGCCGATTTTGTTCGAGAGCACTTTGTTGTGTGCTTACCAGCTGTTCGGGGTTTTTTGCTGCATTTGCTCGAATTGTTTCACTATTGGGCGCCGCACTTTCTGTCGCTACAGATGCATCGCTTGCAGCACCTTCTTCTTTTTTCGAACAGCCGACAATCGTACTACTGACGACTAAAATAATTGCTAATTTTTTTGCTAAATCTGACATTGGTGATGCCTAATCCGTGGTGATGTTTATGTTATAAAATTTGTTTTTTTATTGACTTGTGATGATGTTCAAATGATTGATAAATACAACAAATCTCTCATAAGTCACATACATTTTGTTGCTTTGAAATCCAGTTTTGCATAGTAGCATAAATGCATGTGGTAAATAGGAAAGGTACAAAATGTATAAAATTTGGATGGTTTTAGGGTGTAGCTTATTTTTAGCCGCATGTAATCAGCCGATTGCACAGTCACAGCAACAAGCAGCGGTACAAAAAAGTACAGCAATACATGCGGTTTTACTCGATCAACCAAATTTATTTCATGATGAAACTAATCTCAAAATTGATCAGCAGTTTAATCGTGCTGAAAACCCAACAGATGCGGAAATCACTGTTGAACAAGCCCAATTAGATGATTCTGTTGCAGCTATTCGTACCGAATATGAGTTAAAGCGTGATCAAGAAGTCTGGAAGATTGTAAATAAAAAACAAAGCTATCAGTGTGCGAGAGGGGACAATACCAATAAATTCCAGTTTGAATTGTGTTCCTGAATCGCATTGATAAATTGACGATGAATAAAAACCAAACAAAAATGTGGATAACTTTTAGGTTATTCACATATCCACACAATTCCTTTTATTGCTTAAATTGCAGGCATTTTTAAAAAGTGCTAAAGTCACGCTTGGCCATTTTGCCAATAGGTAAACTTTTACCAATCTCACGTAAATAAATAGTTTTCTTAATACACCTTGTGAATACGGTGTTTTCACACTTTTACATGCGCTCTCACTGCATGGAAATCAAAATTTAATTTAAATCAGAACCATAAAATGACGTAGTGCGGAATCTATTTTCTTTTTTTCAAGGAAATAGATGCACGCGAATTGGTTATTTTTGTGAATAGAACATGATGACGAACAATCAAAGCATGACGTTAAACCGTATAACGCTCATGTTTCCATTAGCTTTAGTGCTATTCGAATTTTCAGTCTATATTGGTAATGACTTAATTCAGCCAGCAATGTTGGCAATTACAGAACAATTCGGTGTTAGTGCAACATGGGCACCATCTTCCATGTCTTTTTATTTATTGGGTGGAGCAAGTGTTGCTTGGTTGCTTGGACCTCTGTCAGACCGTCTTGGACGTAAGAAAGTATTATTGGCAGGCGTGGCTTTCTTTACCATCTGTTGTTTGCTGATCTTATTGACGCAGAATATCCAACAATTCCTGACTTTACGTTTCTTACAGGGAATTGGCCTTACGGTCATTTCGGCAGTGGGTTATGCTGCAATTCAGGAAACATTTGAGGAACGTGATGCCATTAAAGTGATGGCATTAATGGCCAATATTTCCTTGCTTGCGCCATTACTTGGGCCTGTTCTGGGTGCATTTCTGATTGATTATGTCTCTTGGCATTGGGGTTTTGTTGCGATTGCAATCATTTCATTCCTGAGTTGGTTTGGTCTAAATAAATTTATGCCAGCAACCCCAGAGCGTCGAGCGAGACAACCTTTTATTTATATTTTTGATGATTTTAAAAAAGTATTCACCAATCGCCGTTTCTTAGGGTTAAGCATTGCTTTACCTTTGGTTGGGATGCCATTAATGCTGTGGATTGCGCTGTCACCCATCATCTTGGTCGATGAGTTAAAGCTCAGTAGTGTGCAATATGGTTTAGCGCAATTTCCTGTATTTTTTGGCTTAATTGCAGGGAATATTATCCTGATCAAAATCATTGATCGCTTTCCATTAGGCAAAACCATTTTGATGGGCTTACCGATTATGTTGATTGGAACGCTGTTTTTAATTTTAGGTGTGATTTGGCAAACTTATCTAGTGCCGTGTTTATTGATCGGTATGACCTTAATAAGCTTAGGAGAGGGGATTAGTTTTTCAGTTTTATATCGTTTTGCATTAATGTCTTCAGAAGTATCCAAAGGGACAGTCGCTGCGGCTGTTTCAATGCTATTGATGATGAGTTTCTTTGTGATTATAGAATTGGTGCGTGTACTTTATACGCATTTCCATATATGGGCTTTTGCATTAGCGAGTGTCAGTTTGATCGGTTTTTGGTTTATGCAACCAAGAGCTGTGCTCAAACAAGTGATGCAAGAACGTAAAGCCGAGGGAATCAATTAGTGAATAATATGCTGAACCAGTGGCGTAGTCATTTGTAGCTGCATAAAATATCTACGAAACTGTGGATATCTTTTTAGATACCCACAGTGCCTAAAATACTTTTTACTTAATCACACCACAGGCAACCCGATCTCCGCCACCGCCCAAAGGCTTAGGTGAATCTGAATAGTTATCGCCACCTGCGTGAATCATGATTGCCCGACCCTGAATATCGGTAAGTTTCAGGCGTGGGGCAAGCACAGGCGTTGTTGCAAAACCCTTGTCAGTCACGGTTAGGGCAGGCAGGTCACCTAAATGTCCATCCAGTGGCGTACCGTGATGGGCAACTTTCTCTGGGTTAAGATGCCCGCCCGCAGCGAGGGCGGCTCCCATTTTGCCCTCTTTTTCAGCAGCTTCACATGAGGCATTTTCATGGATATGGAAACTATGTTCACCTGGGGAAAGTTTTCCAAGCGCGGGGGTAATTAATAAACCTTTTGCTGTTTGTTTAAATGTTACTGTTCCAATGGATGCACCCACACCATTGGCATCGACTTGGTAAACTTGTATGAGTTGTTTCTGATCTGCTGTCGTTGGCTGTGTTTGAATTTTGGATGCATTGCTGTCTAAGTTAATAGAAGAACATGCACTCATCATCAAAACTAAACTTGTCAGAACACAAGACTTTTGTACCGTTGAAATCATTGCAAATTATCCTTATCTATCAGCTTTATTAGTTTGATTCAAATAAACTATGGGATAACTCGCAAGTTGTCAGTAAGATTAAATGGTAAATCGTGTAAATAGATTACGACTTTGTTTCAGGTGGCGCTTCAATGGCAGCGATTGGCTCCTGAACATTCTCATGCAGCCATTCACGCCAGATTGCCAATAAAATAGCTAAGATGACTGGACCAATAAATAAGCCCACTAAACCAAAACTTGCGATTCCTCCTAGCACACCAAACATAATTAAAATGAATGGAATTTGAGTTGCACCTGAGATAACTAAAGGTCGAATCACATTATCTGAACTACTTACAATCAAGAGACCCCATGTAATCACACCAATTGCTTCGACAGTTTGGCCTTGAGCAAATAGCCATAAACCAACCCCTAAATAGGAGATGGGAGTTCCAAATGGAATTAAGGCCAAAATAAACGTTACCATGGTGAGTAGCATTGGGTTCGGCACACCTGCTACAAAGTAACTGAGACCTGCTAAAATGGCTTGTGCCACAGCAGTTAATCCCACGCCATACACTACAGCGCGTGTTGTTTCTGAAATGGTTTCTAGATAATGGTGTACACGTGGGCCAATCACCATTTCCATAGCGCGGCTGACCTGTGCCAGAATCATCTGTCCATCCCGATAGAAAAAGAATAACGTCATGATTGCAAAGGTCAGTTTAACTAAATTCCGACTAATCTCACTCAGTACAAAACGGCCATAGCTCAAATGACCTTGTATCCATTCGGCAACATTCTTCGCAATACTATTCGGATCGGCACTTAATTCATTGACTGTACGACTGATATCCTTACCCACAATCGGAAGTGTTTTTATAAACTCGGGGACTTGAATATGACCTGAAAATAATTGTTTTTGTAAATTAAAATATAAATTTCGGCCTTCGAGTTGCAGCATGAAAATGGCACAAACAAAGGGAACCCCAATCACTAAAATGACCAACGTAATCATGATCGTTGCATTTAGCGTTGGTCGATTTTCACCGAAAAAGCGACGTTGTACCCATAAATAAACAGGCCATGTCATATAAGCAATAATCGCTGCCCAAAGAACAGGGACGATAAAGTATTTGAGAATGCTGAATCCCAAATACATTAAGACAAAGAACAGTCCAAACAATAAAACACGTTGTAATGTGGGAGCGTATTGTTGCACAAGCTTCCGTCTCTAGGGCTAAAAGTTGAATAAAATCATATTAACTGAAAAATGCGTCCAGTAAAATTTTCATTCAGTAATTTCACGTTGAAATCTCTAAATGGAATCAGGGGCTAAACCGTTGGCATGTTTCAGCCAGCCGATTATTTTCAATGGAGTGGCCAGTGATCGGCAATATGTATATCTCAGCATTTACGAAAGTTTTAAGACTGCAATACAGCAACTTACCATAGCAACATTTGCTATCGAGTTTAATACAAGAGTTGGCAAAGAGTTACAAAGCGTATTGTTATATTGAATTCATCACACATCCATAAAGTGAATTTAAGGAGCAGTTCGATGACACATTCAAATAATCAGGACAATACCTCTGCAAAAACAGGTCAGGACCATCATTCACAACCGAATAACAGCAATGGTACACAAGCCGAAAGCGCAGTGGCTACCCTCTTGAACGGTGATAAACTCAGTTATCAGCAAGTGGAAGGCCTGACGGACAGTGATCAATTACAGCAGGCTATAGAAAGGGAAGATATTCCTAAAAATCCTGAAAATGCACTACAGGAGCAAGGTGCGGAACGTGAACAGGCAATCCAGTCAAATGATGGCAGTCACGGTAACGAGACCATCCGTAAAGCTATGGAAAACCTCGATAGTGATGAAATGAGACATAACCTGAAAGATGAGGGTGATGACACAGACCAACCTAGCCCAAACCCCGCACCTTTCATTGAACCTAAATAAAGATAAGTTTTATTAATGCAGTTACATCAATGGTCTCATGCCTTGTTCCATCCTGCTAATGGAGCAAGGCGGCTTAAAACCATTCACTTGGATCATCGACTAACTGATTCAGAACGGGTTGCCATTGGCTTTGAATACTCACAAAATTTTTCTGTGGTTTATCAAAAATACTTAAACCTTGCATAGCCAACGTGCCATAAGCACTACGTTCTGAAATCCATGCGACAGGTTCTTGTTCAATCTTATTAAAGAAGTCTTGAATGTCTTTTGAACTAGAGCTATTCGCTTTCACGCGATTGGCAATCAACAGAATTTGTACTTTTCCTTTACGTATGCGTTTGATGTCTTGTAAATGTTTTAGGAACCGACGCGTACTATCAATATCAAAGAATGAGGGCTGTAAAGGGGTCACAATGGCATGGGCTTCGCTGACCAATTGTTCTGCATGCTCACCTGACAGTGCGCCTGGGGCATCAATGATTAAATAATCGAGATGTTTAGGTGCATCACCAATTGATTTCTCATGCCTCCAGTCGAGGCTTTGAATGGCAGCAACAGTTTCAGGGCGTTGTTTTAACCATTGTAATGATGATTTTTGGTTATCAGCATCAGCCAACGCGACCTTATAGCCCTTTTGTGACAGTGCTGTGGCAAGCGTAATGGCTGTCATGGTTTTACCACAGCCACCTTTTTGATTTGCAATTAATATTGTCTTCATGAAATTAGATTTTTTAACAAGCGTTTTGTATTCAACTATACCTTAGCATCTTTTTCAGTAGAGTGTGTGACACATGACAAAAGTTTAATGTTGCAGTTAAATAGCAGATTCAGAAAAAGGAAAGTTTTATGTCGGTTTGGCTTGCAATGTTAATTGGTGGTTGTATTGGTGTTGTGATTACCACGCTGATTTTGTCCAATACGCGGAATGGTCGTATTCAGGCGGAATATGAAAAATATATTGCTGAATTAGAATTAGAACATAAGCAAGCTTTGCTAGATGCACAGAAACGTAGTGTAAATACCAGTCGTGCGGTGTTAAAAGGAAAAATGGCAGAACAGTTTGCACCGATTTTACCTGAATTTCAGTATTTACCCAGTGATGCAAAATTTCTCGGTGATCCTGTCGATTACGTGGTTTTTGATGGCTATACCGATTTTCGTGATGGTGATGGGACTGCAGACGATATTGAAGTGATTCTACTTGATATTAAAAGTGGTGGTGCGCGCTTGAGCAAAGGACAGCAGGCAATTGCTCAAGCAGTACGTGAAGGACGTATTCGTTTTGAAACGCTAAGAATTGATTTTGAAAATTAATGATTGCTTTGAATTTATAACTTCTGCACGCGAGCCAATAGCATTTTTTGTGCAATCGCAGGAATACCATCTGCATCAAAATATTCTTTTTCAAGAAATTTAAATTTAGCTTGTGCAAGGTGTCGTTCAATATCGCGATTGAGATGACATCCATCTCCAATCCTTTTTTGTAGCGGAGTGAGTAGGGTCTGTAAGGATTGTAATTTGATCGAGTCAGGATGTTTCACATGCTCAATTAAATGAAAGGTGCCTGTAGGTTTCAACACTCGATAAATTTCTGCTAAGGCGACATCAAGTTTTGGAATACTACAGAGAGTCCATGTGGAAACAATATGATCTAAACTTGCATCGGCGAATGGAAGTTTCTCTGCGCTGGATTGTACATGCTTAATATAAAAAGGCGCATGCTGAACTCGTTCAACGGCAAGATGATAAATGTCTGGATTGGGTTCCAAAGCATAAAGTGAGTCAACATTGCCATAGAAAGGAATATTTAAACCTGTACCAAAACCTATTTCGAGGACTTCACCTTCGATAGGAACTAATAATTCACGACGCTTATCCATCAAACTTGCAGTCTGCATGACTTGATTGAGTAAATGTGGGAAAACTCGACGTTGATAGAATTGATAAATCATAGAGATCCATTCGTTGATTCAGATTAGAGAAATCAGTAACAAAGCCACAAAAATATGACTAAAGTAAGTTTGATTGTTACTAAAAAAAGTAATTTTTTTCATCTTCTAAGCATACTATGAAGATATACGCTTTTCTAAGAATTTAGTTAGATTTTGAGGGTGATGAGCCATGAAAAAACGTCTATGGATGAGTTTAGGCATGGTGGTTATGCTTGGTCAGACACATGCATCGACCAGCGGAATAGAATATAACATTGCCAATGGTTTATCGCCGATCGCAAAGGATCAGTCTATTTCGGTGTTACAGCCTTTTTATGGCAACTTCCGTATTCTTGGTTCTAAAATGTACCAAGATGACGAACAAGCAAAATTTTCTCCGATTGATTATGCCGTGAGTTGGGGTTTGTTTGCCAAGCCCGAGATCGCACGTAAAATCTCAGTAAATCAATATGACCGCTATTTGAATTGGAAAATAGATAAGCTACCTGTTCCTGCAAATCAAGCCATGCAAATGGTTTCTAATATGCATATTATTCCCGCAAATCCTGAAATTGCCCAGCAAATCAAACAAGTGAAGCGTGGGGATTTGGTGCAGTTGAAAGGTGAGTTGGTTGAGATTCGGGATAAAGATTTGGTTTGGCGATCTTCTTTAACACCTACGGATACGGGTGATGGTGCTTGTGAGTTATTCCGTGTTAATTCAATTCAGTGGATAGAAAAACAAAAAATCTAATCTTGTTGAACAAGAGAGGGTCGTATGACCCTCAATTTTTTATATCACTCGCTCGCCTTTTTAGTTTCTGTTGGTTGAGAACTTTTCCAATGGTGTAGTTGGCTTTGCGCATGTAGATATTCATTTAAATGATCAACTTGTTTGGCCGTATCAGTATTTTCTGTGGTACTCGCTAAGGTACTTTGCTCAAGTACTTTGGCTTGATTATCCCAGTATTCATATAAAAGTCCTTGAATATATCGACCTTGTTCTGTTTTAAGTTCTAACTCTTTCAGCATATTCAGTGCCGATTGAACATTATCTGTTTGGCGTTGCTGTTCAAACGCTGGAGTGAGCGTATTGGCTTCTTTCATCTTCGCCAGCTCTATTTCCATACTGTCGCTCATTTCGGTAAAACGACGGTCATAGTCATCTAAAATCGCAATATCATGAGCATCGTCAGCTGTTGTAGGGAACTGTTTAATCGGGATTTGTTTAAGCTGACCAATGGCATCATTAGAATTTTGAGTTTGCTGTTCTTGCTGAGAGGGTGCTTTAGGATCTTTGTTACAAGCACTCAGTAATAGTGTAGAGCTGATCAAGCAACTGAGTGCAATCGTGGTTTTAAATTTAAAGGTCATAGAAACACCTGATTTATTGTTACTTTGCTATTTTTTGGAAATGGTAGGCAAAGGTTGTATAAGGAAAATCAATCTGATCTTGAGCAGTTCGCCCTGTAAAATCAAATACAATTTGTTCAAATCTTGCTTTCAGTTGCTGTTGTTGATGTTCTGGCATTGCTGCAATAAAACTTGTGGAAAGTAAGCGTTTGCTCACCACTTGTTCTACTGTGCCTGTATGTTTGAGTTGAAAGGTCTGAAGACCGTTGAATTGAAAGAGCTGTTGTTGCTCAAAAACCTGTTTCCATTTCTCACTATGATAACGTGGTGTATCTGCTTCAAATGGGGCGATTTCATCGGCCAACGCTTTGACCCAGTCAACAATAATATCACGTTGATTCCAAACCAGTCCAAGATGCCCCGTAGGAATTAATACCCGATACATTTCTTTGAGCGTTTCGATATTTGAGAACCAGTGAAAAGATTGGGCACAAATAATGGCGTTAATGGATTCATCCTTCACCAGAAGTTGATCGCTTGAAGTCTGTAGACATTCGACTGTGCTATAGCTTTGCTCCAGTTGTTCTCGCATCGCTGTCACAGGTTCAACGGCAATCACTTTTGCCTGTGTCTGAAGTAGGAAAGGTAAGAATTTGCCAGTCCCTGAACCAAGGTCAATAACACTGGAATTTTCACCGACTTTGAGCTGATCTTGCAGCCAAACGAGGATTTCTGGTGGGTAACTGGGGCGAACTTGTTGATACAGTTCAGCCCCTAAACTAAAGCCTTTTTGAGCGGAAGGATGTAAGGATTGTGTCATTTTTTGCGCTTTTTAATCTGTCTTATCTCTATAAAATAAGATACTCCGCAAATAGGGTTTGGCAAAGACATCATTTGATGGCTTTTTGCGACAAGCCTAGGATTAATTTTTCAGTGTGAGCATGGATAAGCAAATAATATTTGAAGATGAACATATTCGCGTTATTTTTTTAAAAGGTTCAAGTGACACTTTAGTGGTTTCGTTTGGCGATTTGATTAGTCGTGCCAAAGGAATGTCAATTAATGCTGAAAAATCACTCATAAAATATCAATACAATGTCATCGGTATTATGCCGAAGCAAAAATCTTGGTTTCCTCAAAGCAGCATGCTTGAGATGCAGCGACAGATTCAGCCGACCTTACAACAGTTTGAGCAGATTGTGGGTTATGGTGGATCAATGGGAGGTTATGCTGCGATTAAATATTCTAATTTATTGAATATGCATAAAATCGTTGCTTTTGTACCACAATATTCGATAGACCCTGATGTGGTTCATGATCGCCGTTATGCAGAATTTTTTGACGCATCTATTCATCAAAATATGCAGATTCAGGCAGATGAAGTGGATTCATCTCGTGAATACATCATTGTCTATGATCCATACTATGCAGAAGATAAAGAACATTTCTTAAAAATACAGCCCTTATTACCAAAGATGCATGTGATTCATTTGCCTTTTACAGGACATGAAGCACTCTCGGTTTTGGCAAGTTCGCAATTACTCAATGATTTTGTTGAGCAACCTTTTGAGATTACTTATTTTTATAAGCGTGTTCGAGAGGTTAAAAAGCAAAGTAAGTTCTACTATCGCCATGTACTAGATGCATTATTGAGCAGCCATCATCAAGCTTTATTACGAATCTTGCAAAATAACGATTTTGAATTAGATGAACGTTATTTTGATGCTGTTCTTAAGCAAAAATTGGTTCAACAATTATTTAATCTACAACAGGGTACTGAGCAAAATTTACGGAAGTTAGGTATTCATCCGCATTTTATGCAACAGATGGACAGCTCAGTGCCGACCATTCTCACGATTCAAAATACATGGTTAGTTTTTAATTTAGTCAGCTTAAAGCTAGAGGCTTATAACGCTGAAGCAATTCAGGCGAATCAACAATATCTGTTGCCATTGAAAGCCAGTATGAATGCCGTTGTTGAACTTGAGTTAAATGCAGAATCTTATGTTTTGACGATGAATGATCGTGGGATTCATAAATTAGTTAAAGTCGGTGAAGCTTTGGCTTTGGATCAGTCTTTATTGATTTTTAAACGCTATCCTGAATTTTATCAACTCAGTTATAAAAACTTGACCTTGAGTTGTGATGATCATGGGCAGGGACATTTTATTGAAAATCATGCAGATGAGCAGACCAAACTACAATTGATAGACTAAATCACATAATCAAAAGCCCTTTGCTTAAGCAAAGGGCTTTTAACGATGGGTTCGAAAATTAGTTTGTACCCACTTTTGCATTGGTATTTACGTTCGCATTTACACCTAATACTTTCACACCAACATTTGCACCTGCCTGAGCCTGTTTCCTGTCTGCATTCAAGCCCGTTTGTGCCTGAATGGATGAGTTTCCAACGTTAACCCCGGCTTGGGTATTCAGGCCAATCGACTTTTGCTCAGCCTGATGTTGCTGATGACGTTTTTTTGCTTCTGCTCTTTTTTCAGCAGCAAACTCCTTGCCATCAGCAGCTTTCTCTACCGCATAATCCTTAGTGTTTTTAACCACTTTCGCGGTTTTGTCTACCACCTGTGAACCCACATTTACACCTGTGTGTACAGCAGCATGGCCAACATGATGTGCTGCGTGACCTACGCCCTGAGCAGTATTTTTGACCGCACCTGCAACGCCGCTAATCAAGCCACCAGACTGGACATTAACCTGAGCTGAGCCATTGGCATTGACCCCAACATTTTGTGCAAAAATAGAGGCAGAAGCGAGAATACTTGTTGTCACGATAGCTGTTTTGATCATTTTCTTCATTGCGATTTCCTTAAGCGATGTACCGTTTGGGGTACTTCATCAACGCCACTGCATCATAACGGGCAAAAAGCAGAAATGTATGTATTTCAGCAAAACTTTACAACCAGATTACAGCTTAAAAACACTTTGGATAGAAATTGTGGAGATGGCAAACTTAGCCACATTGGTCCAAAACGGTTTGGTTAAAGTAGCTTTTTAACTTGTCAAAGTTATGTTTTACCTCAGGTTTCTGAATGTCAAATACTGTGGTTTTTCGCGTTTTCTGATCTAATACAGGTTTTTCAGTGGCGGCATTGAATAAACGATTCGGCACATATTGATAGGTCTCAGAAAAAGCCCGACTCAACTGATTGCCTTTAAATTCCCATGATTCCGTACTCTGCCCACCATCAAAATAACCTGTAAACTGGATCATGCAATGATTCTTGTATTTATTTAAGGATGCGGCATTGGTCTTGGTATCGGGTAGGGCATCAATGTTCTGAACCACTTGCAGTTGCTGTAAAGGCTGCTCGGTTTGAGAAGAGAGCGTTGAACACGCGGTAAAGCCAATACTACTGACTAAACAAAGCAAAATAGTTTTAAAAGGCATAACTGTCATTGTTTCATTCATTCCTATAAATTTTGTTCAATCGTATTAATTTGATGAGGGTTGGCTCAGTTCAGCACGTTCGATTGGCACATTTCCATTATTTGTACCTACTACAGCATCTTTGGTGTCTTGCCATTTTTTAGCAGTATATTGTTTGGCTTTTTCGGTTTGTTCCTGAACAATGATGGATTGTTCAGCAGTGTATTCTTTGGTGGTTTTCCACTTTTCACTGATTTTTTGTGATGTATTTTCAGATGCACCTTGAATTGAATCACCTAGGTTTTGTAGCCCTTTACCTGTTTTGTACAGCAATACTCGACCGAGACTAGGATTGTCACCATAAGGAAGTGTTTTTTCAGCTGTTGTCGTGTTTGCATTTGTGGCTGTTGTATTTTCGGCTGCCCAGAGAGAAGACGATGCGATCAGTGTAGTCGCTAAACACAGTACAGGTATTTTTTTCATCATCACTTATAATCTCAACGCTGTTTTGTGCAGAAAATAATATCTTTATACTTAGTAAAATAATTAGATGAATATTGTTGTATGTGATATTTTTTGTTATATTTTTGTTTTTTAATTTCTAGGGGGTATTATGGATTTCAACTATATAAGAATTGAAAAATTATTTGGTCAGTTTGATTATCGTATAGATTTTAGCGATTTATCGAATAATGTTAAAATAATAACGGCACCAAATGGCTATGGTAAATCGACAATATTAAAAATAATTGATAATTTTATTAATCAAAAGTTTGATCAGTTATTGAATTATGAGTTCGCTAGTTTTGAGATTTCATTCAATAGAAGTATTTTTTACATAAAAAGAGAAAGTAACACTTTATATATACGGGATAATAATAGTAATTCTTTAAATTACAGTAAAGAAGATCTTTTGGAGTTCTCTAAAAATTTTCAATATATAATTCGCAGAGAACTTCCATTCCTTAAAAAGCTATCAATTAATAAATGGATAGATGAAAGGGATGATGAAATTTTATCAAGTACAGAAGTTAAAAATAGATATCATGGCAGAGTAAAACTTGAAGTGCGACATAAACCACCTAATTAATTTAAAGGGTTTATGGAGTATATAAAATTGTCATA
>NZ_NHRP01000103.1:0-404 GCF_002165385.1 Acinetobacter sp. WCHA39 | reverse complement strand
CAGTAAGTTTATTTCGCTACGGTTTGGACTATGTTCAAATGGCTATTCTACGTTTGATTGGTTTTGGAAAAAAAGAAGAATTTAAGAAAGTGCTAGCAATTTTAAGAAAGAAAAAGCCTGATAGGACAAGGGCCCTATGAAATTTGTCGTGTACAGAGATATTTTTTACTTGTTTAAAATTTGATTTAATTTTTTCTAAGGAGATTTCATCTTAATCAATGACAATCATATAATTAAAATAAATGTAACATAAAAAACACCCCTAACCGTTAGGTTAGGGGTGTTTAGATTTAAAAGCTGGCGATGACTTACTCTCACATGGCAAAGGCCACACTACCATCAGCGCTAAGAGGTTTCACTTCTGAGTTCGGGAAGGGATCAGGTGGTTCACTCTTGCTATTGTC
>NZ_NHRP01000102.1:0-412 GCF_002165385.1 Acinetobacter sp. WCHA39 | reverse complement strand
GGCACTGTTGCAAATAGAGATTTGAGTCGATGATGTTCCCTTTAAAAAGTACTTAGAGACCGAAAACCCTGTTGATTAGACACACTTCACCCTGAGGCTGACCATAATAAAATGACGATGCTTGTCCTTTACGTAGTGCACGCATGACTTCAATACCTTTAATTGTGGCATAAGCCGTCTTCATAGATTTGAATCCTAATGTGGCCCTGATGATCCGCTTTAGCTTGCCATGATCACATTCAATCACGTTATTTTTATACTTAATCTGCCTGTGCTCAAGGTCTGGTGGACATTTACCTTCCCGTTTTAACCGTGATAAAGCACGTCCATATGTGGGTGCTTTATCCGTGTTGATCACTTGTGGAATTTGCCACTTCTTCACATTATTTAAAATTTTTCCAAGAAAACAATA
>NZ_NHRP01000101.1:0-428 GCF_002165385.1 Acinetobacter sp. WCHA39 | reverse complement strand
ATTAATTTATAATAGTACTATGGATAGATACATACTTACTGATGCCCAATGGGCAAAAATGGAACCTTTTTGCCTAGGTAAAGTGACCGATCGAGGTCGTAGTGGAAAAGATAATCGATTATTTTTAGAAGCAGTCCTATGGATTGCCCGTACAGGCAGTCCATGGCGTGATCTACCTCCTCATTTTGGTAAATGGAATACCGTCTTTAAAAGATACCGTGATTGGGTGAAAGCTGGTGTATTTGAAACTATTTTTGCATCTGTAAATGAAGATGTTGATTTGGAATACGCCATGATTGATGGAACGATTGTTAAAGTTCATCGACATGGGCAAGGTGCAAAAGGGGGACTTTCAAACAGTCTATAGGTAAATCTCGAGGTGGAATGACCTGTAAAATTCTTGCCTTAGTGGATAGTCTAGGCAACCT
>NZ_NHRP01000100.1:0-430 GCF_002165385.1 Acinetobacter sp. WCHA39 | reverse complement strand
TTTGGTAGTGTTTCAAAAAGTATGCTGAAGAAAAAGCCGATTGGATTTTGATAAAATAGAGAAATGCAAATAACTCTAGCAATCAAATGTCCAACCTGCCTCAGTGATAGTATAAAGAAAAATGGTATCAAAGTAGATGGGAAACAAAACTATCAGTGCAAAGACTGTAAACGTCAGTTTATTGGTGATCATGCACTGAGCTATCTAGGATGTAAGTCAGGTATTACTCGTAAAATATTACAGTTGATGGTCAGAGGCAGCGGTATACGAGATATTGCTGAAGTTGAGCGCATCAGTATCGGTAAAGTTTTACGTACTTTAACTGAATCAACCTATGAAATTCAGCCTCAGCAAAGTCATTATGAATCTCTCGAAGTAGATGAGTTCTGGAATTTTGTTGGAAATAAAAAGAATAAACAATGGCTTATTT